>DATAXC010000098.1:0-3952 GCA_036266895.1 Gammaproteobacteria bacterium | reverse complement strand
CGACCCCTCCCCCGTAAACGGGGGAGGGAACCGGTCATCTTAGGATTAATTCTTTTGAGTAAATAGGAAGTATTGTATTAAGAAATCGGTCCCCTCCCCCCTTGAGGGGGAGGGCTAGGGTGGGGGGTAAACTAAACGATTAAACAATCGGGGTGACAGGATTTGAACCTGCGACTTCTGCCTCCCGAAGACAGCGCTCTACCAAGCTGAGCTACACCCCGTTAATACGTACGATCAACAACAAAATCAGCCAATTGTGCTAACGCATCGCGATAAGCAGAAGCAGGAATAACAGCTAAAGCCAGTTTAGCTTGCTTGGCGTGTTGCTTGGCTGCATCGGCAGTGTACTTGATCGCTCCGGTAGATTCAATAATGCCAAGAATCGTAGTTAAATTCTGATTTGATCCTGATTTGATCGCTTTTTTTAATAAATGACGTTCTTTGTCAGTACATCGACGCATCGCTTCAATCAACGGTAAAGTCGTTTTACCGTCAGCAATATCTTGACCGATATTTTTGCCCGTTTGTTCTGCCGGTTGACTATAATCTAATGCATCATCAATTAATTGGTAAGCTAATCCTAAATGCAATCCATAGTCACGCAGCGCTGTAATTTGTTGTTCTGCCTCAGTTGCGACTAAAGCACCGAGTTCGGCGGCAATTTCAAATAATTTAGCAGTTTTACGTTGGATAATTTCAAAATAAAAATCTTCGGTGGTATCAGGATTATTGCAATTCACTAATTGCAAAATTTCTCCTTCAGCAATGTAATGCGTTCCTTTGGCGAAAATATCTAAAATACGTTGATGCCGCAAATCAACCACTACTTGAAAAGCGCGTGAGTAAAGAAAATCACCGACTAAAATACTGGTATTGCTTCCCCAAATCGTATTAGCGGTTTTATGGCCGCGGCGTAGGGTAGAGTGGTCAACCACATCATCATGCAATAACGTTGCGGTATGAATTAATTCAATCACCGCAGCGAGTTCAACATGTTTTTTATCTGGATGCGCGAGGGCGCGTGCTGTTAATAACAATACCATCGGACGAATGCGTTTGCCGCCGCAGGTCAGTACATATTCGATAACTTGCTTGATCAGCGCAATATTCGACTCTAACTGACTGATAATGAATTGGTCAGTTAGTGCTAAATCCGCTTTTAATAGGGTACGAATAGCGTCAAGCGACATGCCTGTTTCTCTTTAATAGCAAGGTTGCATCGTAGTGTTCTATGACCATAGTGTCAAGCTTGCTCTTTTGTGTTATAAAAGACATCTGCTTTGGCTAATGGGGAGAATAACATGCCTTCTTTTGATATTGTTTCAGAAATTGATCAACATGAAGTTACAAATGCGGTTGATCAAGCTAACCGAGAAGTAACGACACGTTTTGATTTTAAAGATACCAATGCACGTTTAGAATTGAATAAAGATAAAATTACCATTATTGCGCCTACGGATTTTCAAGTAAAACAAGTGGATGAAATTTTACGCAATAAATTGACCAAACGGCAGATTGATATTCGCGTATTAAAATATAAAGAAATGACTGTGAATTTAAATGAAGCCAAACAAGTCGTCGAAATAAAGCAAGGGATTGAGGCGGAAGAAGCGAAAAAACTGGTTAAGCTCATTAAAGAGATGCCATTAAAAGTGCAGGCAGCGATTCAAGGTGATCAAGTACGTGTTACCGGTAAAAAGCGTGATGATTTGCAAGAAGTGATGGCCGCTCTGCGGAATGCGAAATTAGAATTGCCGTTGCAATATGTTAATTTTCGCGATTAGGATGGCCCTCTCCCCCGACCCCTCCCCCGTAAACGGGGGAGGGGAGTGCGCCACCACCTGCATTTTACTAAAAGATTACTTTCATGTGTTAATGGAACATTCCCCTAATGTGGATTTATGCATGTAGAAAAGAACAAAAAACTAATGGAACACTCCCCTCCCCCGTTTACGGGGGAGGGGCAGGGGGGAGAGGGCTATTTCCTAAAAGGATTTTCACTAGTCTTAAACACAATCTGCACCGGCGTACCATGCAGCTTCAATCTATTTTGAAAATAACCCGCCAAAAATCGACGATAACTGTCAGGTAAATCTTCTAATTGATTACCATGAATCACGATCAGCGGTGGATTATGACCCCCCGCATGGGCATAACGTAATTTTACTCGGCGGCCATGCACCAATGGCGGCGAGTGCGTTACCAACGCTTTTTGCAATAAACGGGTTAATTCTGGTGTGGACATCTTTATATTGGCAGAAGCATAAGCTTCATCGATAGAATCAAATAAATTACCAACATTCGAACCGTGTAAAGCAGAAATATAATGTACGCGTGCAAAGCGGACAAAATCTAAATGTCGATCTATGGTAGCTTTGGCATGGTCACGTGCTTCTACTGTCATACCATCCCATTTATTTACGGCAATCACTAATGCTTTGCCGCATTCCAAAATAAAACCTAGTAGTTTTAAATCTTGCTCTGAAGCACCCAAACGCGCGTCAATGACATATAGAACAACATTCGCATTTTCGATGGCTTGCAACGTTTTCACAATAGAAAATTTTTCTGGTAATTCAGTAATGTTTTTTCGTCTACGCACACCAGCGGTATCAATCAACGTGTAGTGTTTATCAAAACGTTCGAGTGCAACGAAAATACTATCTCGGGTGGTGCCAGGAGAATCGTGAACAATCACGCGATCTTCACCTAAGATGCGATTGATTAAGGTAGATTTACCTACATTCGGGCGGCCAACAATGGCAATGATGGGTTTATCACTGGTTGTTGTGCGGCTATCTTGCTCACCACCTTCTGTGCTGTTAGCTGCAGATGGTGTGACACTCATTATTTCTTTCACTAACTTCGATAAACCCGCGCCATGTGCAGCCGCAATCGCAATCGGTGTGCCCATACCCAATTCATGTGCTTCAGCCACACCAATATCGGGATCTAAATTTTCAGTTTTGTTAACGACTAAATAAACCGATTTACCCATTAATCGTAAAGTATTGGCGATCATTTGATCTTCAGGCGTAACGCCCGCTTTACCATCGATCATGAATAAAACTTTGTCAGAATCTTGTACGGCTTGTAATGCTTGTTGGGTAATTAGTTTGCCGACTTCATCGGTTTCGTCGGTGATGCCGCCGGTATCGATAATAATAAATTGCTGACCTTCAAAATTTACTTTGCCATATTGGCGATCGCGGGTGGTACCCGGATAAGATGACGTTAATGCATCACGTGACCGCGTTAAACAATTAAATAAAGTAGATTTGCCGACATTGGGACGGCCAATAATGGCAACAGTAAGTAACATACGAACAAACCCTCTCCCGCCCTTCGGGCACCCTCCCCCACAAGTGGGGGAGGGGAAAATATTTCAACGAAAAATCAATTCCGCAACGTATAGGCTGATAAATAGCCATTATGCGTGTAAATATACACAACATCCCCCTGCACAACCGGCGCAGTATATAATGGGCGAATTTTTTCACGCGCAACAAAATGGCCATCACGCTTATCTAACCAATGCAAATAGCCTTGCGCATCACCAACAACAACATAATTTTGTAATACAGCAGGCCCCGTTAGTATACGGGCTGCTAATTGTTTTTGCTGCCATTTTACCGTGCCATTTTCTGCGTTGAACGCCCACAGATAACCCTGCGCATCGGTAATATAAATTGTGTTTTGATCTGCAGCCATACCCGTGTAAGAAGAAATTTTATGCGTCCACATCGATTGACCAGATGTCCAGTCGAGAGAAGCAATATTGCCTTGATAAGTCGCTGCATAAATAGTGTGTTGGAACACTAATGGATCGGCATCAATATCTATCATTCGTTGAATAGCAAACGCACCTTCAGGCGTGGCAATCGGTCGTGTCCAAATTAACTGTCCTTCTCGTAATGAAAATTTAGCAAGATTGCCATTAGCAAAACCTAAT
>DATAXC010000091.1:0-4008 GCA_036266895.1 Gammaproteobacteria bacterium | reverse complement strand
CCGCCCTTCGGGCACTCCCGCACTTGTTGCGGGAGTGCCCGAAGGGCGGGAGAGGGTGTTTTTCATGCAACAAAACTTTCCCGGATTGATGACAACAACCACGCTCTAGCAATTTTTCCCGGACACTAATGCCCGTTTACGGGAAGGCGCCGTCCCGCACTTGTGGGGGAGGGTGCCCGAAGGGCGGGAGAGGGTATGCTTTCATCTAATTGTTTAAGCAATTCCTGCGCATGTTCCAGCGCTTTCTTCGTAATTTTTTCACCACCGAGCAAGCGGGCAATTTCTTTCATTTTTTCTTCGGTCGTCAATAAACGTAAATGGGTATGGGTACTATTTTCAATAAACGATTTTTCTACTAATACATGATGATGGCCGCAAGCTGCGACCTGAGCTTGATGGCTAATGCAAAATACTTGATACGATTCGCCCAGTTTTCGCAATAATTTGCCAATTTTTTCTGCGGTAGCGCCGCTTAATCCTGTGTCAATTTCATCAAATACTAAAGTAGGAATATTCGTGCGATTAGCTAGTGCCAAATGCGCAGAAAGACTTAAGCGTGATAATTCTCCACCAGAAATCACTTTGGTTAAAGGCTGTAAAGGTTGACCGGGATTGGTTTTAATCAGAAAACAAATTTTTTCTTGGCCATGCACAGCTAATGGGAGTTGGTCTTGTTCTAAAGCAATTTTAAATTCACCATGCGGTAAAGAAAGAGAGCGCATAGTAGCAGTAATTTCTTTTTCTAATTTTACTGCTGTCTTTTTCCTAGCTTGACTTAATTTTGCTGCTGATTCTGTATATAATTGTTCAGTCATTTTTTGTTGTGCTAACAATTGTGTCAACGTCTCATCGCTGACACTCAATGCGTGTAACTCATCGGCTAAGCGTGCCTGCAATTCTACTAATTCGGTTGGCGCTATTTTATGTTTGCGCGCTAAATTAAAAATTTGACTCATGCGTTCTTCGACGCCGAATAATTTTTCTGGATCTAATTCTGTATGTTCCATATAACTTTTTACTTCTGATACCACTTCGCCTAATTGAATAGCAATAGAATGTAAGGTGCCAGACCAATCAACGGTTTTCGCTTCGACAGTATGTACAGATTCTAATAATTTACGTACTTCATGCACTAACGATAAAATAGCTTGCTGCTCATTTTCTGTGATATGTTGCAGCGCGCTTTGTAAAGTTTGCATGAGTTCTTTTGCATGGGTTAATTTATGATGTTCGCTTTCTAAAGTTTCCCATTCACCTGGGGTTAGCTGCACAGTTTTTAATTCATCTAATTGGAATTGTAAGTAATCACTGCGTTGTGAGCGTTCCATCGTTTGTTCGTGCAACGCTTTAATTTGTTGATCTAGCGATTTCCAAGTTTCAGCATGTGTTTTTACTGTCAGTGCTAGTGGTAATTGATCACCATAGCGATCCAGCATCTCGCGTTGCGTATCGGATTTTAATAATACTTGTTGATCGTGTTGACTATGTAAATGAAAGAGTGACTCGCCTAATTCTTTAACGATTTGCAGGGTGATGGGTGCGCCATTGACATAATAGCGTGAGCGGCCATCAGTGGTGAGGATGCGGCGTATAATGCATTCATCATTATCTTGATAGAGATCTAAATCGGTTAAATAGGTGATCACCGCAGGAAAATTATGAATGTTAAAACATAAACTGATATCGGTTTTATCTTTACCGGGCCTAATCATGCTGGCGGCTGCTCGGCCGCCGAGTGCTAATTCAATCGCTTCAATAAAAACAGATTTACCCGCACCCGTTTCGCCGGTAATCATGGTGGTGCCATCTGAAAAGTTCAGATGAAGTTCTTCTATGGTGGCTAAATTGCGTATATAAATGTTTGTCAGCATAAATTGTTACTCAGTATATTGTAATTTATGGCCCCAATGTAATTTACCGCGTAATGTTTGATAGTAATCATAATCCAAAGGATGGATTAAGTGTAAATGTTCTGGTTTTTTCCGAATAGTGATGCGGCTACCCGGTGGTGCGCTCACAAAATTTTGTCCATCGCAAGTTAAGCGCGGACTAGCGAGGTTGTTGGGCGTAATGACAATCGTAATTTGTTGATTACCTTCAATGACAATTGGACGCAAGCTCAAAGTATGCGGAAACATCGGTACAATGACAATCGCATCCAGTTGCGGATGCAAAATCGGCCCGCCACCCGATAGCGCATACGCCGTGGAACCGGTTGGCGTGGCGACAATAATCCCATCAGAATCTTGGCTGCATACAAATTGCTCATTGATATAAATTTCAAATTCATGCATGTGCGGTACAGAATCCGGAATTAACGCGACTTCATTCAGTGCATCCCCCTGCGCTAAGATTTTGCCATGATGTTCTACTGTCGCAGTAAGCAAAAACCGTTTTTCAAGCACATATTCACCGGCTAAGATCGCCTTAATTTTTTCTAATTTGTGGGGGTGGATATCCGTCAAAAAGCCCAAGCGGCCTCGGTTGACGCCCAATACTGGTATTTCATCGTGGAGGACGTTGTGTGCAGCATGCAAGAGACTGCCATCGCCGCCAATGACAATTAAAAGATCGCAATGTTGACTTAATGCTTGCCGTGGCACGTGAGGCAAACTCGGGTCATTCAGGGTTTTAGCTGTGTCATCGTCAAGAATCAGTTTTTGCTTTAATCCCTGTAAGTATTTGATTAAAGTAACTAATGTTTCATGAATACCTGGATTGTTTGCTCGTCCTGATCGGCTCATCAAGCCTACCGTATTAAATTGCGAGGGGGCGGTCATAATCCATCCTTATATTTTGGTTTCTAAAGCATAAAGTAAATAAACAGTTTAAACAAATATCCTTGAATCTGCCCCTTACTGCCCGCATATTACCCCTTATATGTTACTGGAAGGAGACTTGATTCATGTCAGATCATAAATTACGCGATGACCTCAAAAATAAAATGAATGAGATGTATAAGAACTACCGAAAAGGTGAAGAACAGGCGGAATCAGCAGATGTTGAACCACCTGCGGCCACCGAAGAAGTACCAGTAGAATCTTATGCGAGAGAATTAACTAATCCTTCGCATGAAGAATTAGTACAAAAATTAAATGAAGCGGAGCAAAAAACCAATCAATATTGGGAGCGTATTTTGCGTTTGCAGGCGGATGCTGAGAATGCAGATCGTCGTACTAAGCGTGATGTTGAAAGTGCGCATAAATTTGCATTAGAAAAATTTGTAGCAGAATTATTACCGATTATAGATAGTCTCGAGCTAGCCTTGACCAGTGTGCCGGCTAATATGCAAGCGGCAGCCGAGTCTGTGACTAGCGGTGTTCAACTGACCTTGAAAATGTTTTATGCGGCGATGGAGAAATTTGGTGTGAAACAAGTGAATCCATTGTCTGAGCCATTTGATCCCGACCATCAACAAGCGATCTCGGTACAAGTGGATCCTAATGTAAAACCGGGTACCGTCATTTCAGTATTGCAAAAAGGCTATACGTTGAATGACAGACTCATACGGCCTGCCTTAGTTGTGGTCTCAAAGGCAGAATGATATTGAAGATATTGAAAAAAATCGAAATGCCCATATCTATCTAGATAACAAACAACATTAGCGGAGAACCATTATGGCGACTCATCACACAATCATCGGTATAGACTTAGGTACCACCAATTCCTGTGTAGCAGTTATGGAAGGGGATAAAGTTAAAGTTATTGAAAATTCAGAAGGTGCGCGCACCACACCGTCTATTGTTGCTTATCTCGATAATAATGAAATTCGTGTCGGTCAGCCGGCAAAACACCAAGCGGTTACCAATCCTAAAAATACTATTTATGCGGTCAAGCGTTTAATTGGCCGCCGTTATGATGAAGAAATGGTACGTCGTACGCAAGAAACGGTACCTTACAAGATTGTTAAAGCCGAAAATGGCGATGCGTGGGTACAAGTATTGGGTAATAAAGATTTAGCGCCGCAACAGGTTTCTGCGCAAATCCTCATGAAGATGAAAAAGACCG
>DATAXC010000087.1:0-15809 GCA_036266895.1 Gammaproteobacteria bacterium | reverse complement strand
ATGATCTCCTTTTTCTATAAAAGGCACCATTTTTGAATGATCAACTTTAAAAATAACCGCCTGCTCTAAAGAAGCAAATAATTTTGTTTCTTCAGAAAAAATTCTGGCTAATTGCGTATTATCAACAGTGTGAAAATTTTTTAGATCAACTATTGTTAAGCTATCTGTTTCTTCCAGTTCAAGGGGCGCCCCTTTGAATAAAGGTAAGTGTCCTTTCCCATAGCGCAACCATTCTTCGCTTACCTCTATGCCTATCTTTTTAAAACCATGGATTACTTTTGCCATGCTTTTGGGTTTTAAAGGGCTGACAATCAAAGCGTTTTCCCAATAGCTTAGTGAAGGATAGCTAACACCAGAAGCTTTGCAAAATTCTTGCAAAGTTAGGCCAGCGGTGTCGCGTAGAATACGCAACCGCTTACCAACTGCTTCCGCAGATCCGTCAATAATCATTGTAGATTCCTGAAGTTGCGAAATTATCAAATTTTATTTGACATTTTTAATTTAATATTTGATAATAAAGAGGTGAAATGGGAAATTATCAAATAAAATATCAAATAAAGAATAAAAAAATACAATAAAAGTTAATTTTTATTGTATCAGATCACCAATAAAAAAGGAATTTATGAGCGAAAAGAATCCCCAAATTTGGGGGTAAATTAAAAAACATAGATTTTCATAGGAGCAACCAAATGAAGTTAGACATCATTAATTATTTGGCAATCAGCTTGTTAGAAAAATGTGGTAGTAAAAATCCGACGCAACGACAAATTGATTTGATGTCCTCAGTGTTAACTAAAGTTACCTTTATTAAGGAAGCTTATTTTAATCATCCGCTTACTGAAAGAGAAGTAGGGTGTTTATTTTGGGCGGCCATGGGTAAAACTGCGAAAGAAACTGCCGATTTACTCGATTTACAAACGTATACAGTTGAGGAATACCGACAGGAAATTAAACACAAATTGAATAGCAGATCGATGGCAGAAGCAGTTTTTAAGGGTATACGTTTTGGTTACTTGCAATCATTAAATACGAAAAATGAGCAACTTTAAGATCAAATATTTCAAAATTTTTGGGGTGGTTTTTTCTAAAAGAGGTGAGCATGATGACAAAACTTAATATTGAGATGGATTATTTAACTTTGAGCCATTTATTACGAATACCGTTAACAGAAATTTTAGGCATGACGGAATTACTAAAACATGAGTGTTTGTCTACTACTCAATATGAAGAGGTTGAAGCAATCAAACAAGCAGGAAACCGGTTGTTAATTGTGGTAGATAAAATTCTTAAATCACAGATAGAAGAGAATATAGATCTATCTATTCATTAAAAAAACATTACCTGAGAGGTATTAATCATGAATGCTATTAAAAACAATAAACCGCGCATTTTGTTAGTTGAAGATGAGTTAGTTGTGCAGAAAATTCATCGGGAATTGTTAGAAAAAATTGGCTATGCGGTCGATACTGCTTCTACGGGTGCAGAAGCATTGGAAAAATCTAGTCGAGGCTATAATTTGATTTTTATGGATTTAGGGTTGCCGGATATAGGTGGTGTTCAGGTTGCCAAGATAATTCGTGCACACGAAAAAAATGGCAATCGCGTACCCATTATTGGATTAACAGCCTTTCCAATAGAAGAAGTGCAAAGTGCATGTATCAATGCTGGTATGGACTGTGTTTATAACAAGCCTATCAGTCCAGAGAAATTAGCTGAAATTATTACAGAGTATGATAAATCCAGTTTAATGAATTAATTAAATTCTTTTATGAAGATAGGTCAAACGCTATGTTTAATGGTAACTTTAAAAAATTAGTACATGAATTCATGATTCATCTTTTATATATATTCTTATATAGCTTTGGTCCCATGGTGATTTTTCTGTTTACCATGTTCAAAATAGAGGAAGCAGCTTGCCCAAAGAAGGCTAATATCGAAGTGGTAAAAATAGAAGATAAGATAGAAAAATTTGATGATAACGCATCGGTTAAAGTGCCGAACTCTGGCTAGGTGATGGGTGCGGGTATTCGGATGGATGATGGATTTTACTTTTTAAATTTTCGGCTCCCGCAGCTTGATTGAGCTTGTTTGCTATCTCTATGGTTGTTACCTGAGAGTCTCTTTTGCCGAGAAATGCCTCGACTTTATTTTTATCTATGCTGTAAGTCCTTGAATAAGTGTTTATTTATGTAATTAAGCGATATTAAGAGAAAAAATCTCTCAAATAAAGTATATTTATTGATATTATGACATATTATGTTATAATTAAGAGATTAAATCTCTAGTATTTACGGAAAAAGTCATGTTAATTAAATTTTCAGTTGAAAATTGGCAATCTTTCCGAGACGAGGCTGTTATTTCTATGATTGCTAGTAGAGAACAGCAGCATCAAGATCGTTTAGCAAAAATTGATAAATATAAGATGCGCCTTTTACCCTTAGCGGCAATCTATGGAGGTAATGCGTCTGGTAAAACAAAATTTTTTAATGCGCTTGAATTTGTGCAAAGATTTGTGGTGAGGGTTACTCAACCTGAAAGTGCGATACCCCGCGAATATTTTAGACTCGACAAAGAATACGCAAATAAGCCGACAAAATTTAATTTTGAAATATTGGTAGATAATATTTGCTATGGGTTTAGTTTTTCTGTTACGCAGCGTGAAGTAGTCGAAGAGAAGCTTACAGAAATTTCAAGCCACAGTGAAAAGATTCTTTACTATCGAGTCAAAGGTAAAAAAATTGATTTTTCTAATGATTCAAAGCTTAAATCAGATAATCGCTTAAGATTTGTAGCAGATGGAACACGCGATAATCAATTATTCCTAACGGCTAGTATAGATCAAAAGATTGAATATTTTCAGACAATTTATGATTGGTTTAAACATAAGCTTGTTTTAATCACACCTGAGACTGCATTTGTGGGAGTGGGATATTATTTTGAAGAAAATAACCCTGTTTCTTCTTCTATGAATGATATTTTAGCGAAGCTTGATACAGGAATAACTAGACTTGGTGGCGTAGATGTCCCGATCGACAGTATTCAAATGCTAGAATCAGTAAAAATTAAATTGCTTGAAGAGATACCTGAAGGTGGAAGTGTTCCGCTGTTGCATCATAGTGGTGGCCGTGTTGTTATTTCAAAATCAAACGGTTTGATTTCAGCAAAAAGATTGGTTTCTTACCACGCGTCAATCGATGGTAAAGAAACCCTATTTGAAATGAATAATGAATCTGCAGGAACTTTGCGTACCATTGATATTTTGCCTGTATTTTATGATCTTTGTGACCATAAAGATTCTAAAATATATGTGGTAGATGAAATTGATAGATGCTTGCACACTATGATGACACAAGCATTAATAGAAAAGTATTTACAATCTTGTTCATCTTCAACGCGCTCACAATTACTGTTTACAACGCATGATTTATTGTTAATGGATCAAGATTTATTACGAAGAGATGAGATTTGGATTACAGAGAGAGATAATAACGGATGTTCATCGATTATCTCACTGGGTGATTATAAAGGGGTTAGGTATGATAAAGACATAAGAAAAAGCTATTTAAAAGGCAGCTTTGGCGGGATACCTAAAATTCTCTTATCTGCACATAATTAATAAGAAAAGTAATATTGGCATACTGATAACCACACAACTGTTTATTTGTTGGTCGATAAAATTTTAATTGAAGAAAGAAAGACAAAGAAGTTAAATAATTCAAAGGAGTCAATCTAGTCTGATTAGGCAATCATTTGCCAAATATCTTTTATTTCTTTGAGTTCTATCATGTTGCGGTAATCACTCTCTGTAGCTGGCTAGGTGATATGAGCACAGAGATTCAGGTATAATAACGGAATAACCCTTAAAAAAAGGATTTTCCCCTATGACAACGAATAATGAGATACTTGGGGAGTATGAACAGGCCATTCACGAGCTTTCTGAGCGAATTGTGCTCGCTCAGCGACCGATACGCATCTTAGATGCAATAAAATGGAATAATGAAATAGAAGCGTATTTTTTTAAGCATAAGTGTAAAAAATTACCAGTTATTGATAAAGATTTTTATTTAGCCCAAAATCCGCTTTCATTTGATCCTGACAAAAAAAGAGCGGAATTCATTGATATTGATCATAGTATTCGCCGTACGCTGGGTCAATATAGTGGCGTTGGCAGCATTATGCAGCGTATGTGTTATGAATATTTACGTGTGATTGAAATGCTCGAAGCGAGGGGTACCCCTCATTTTACCGAAGTATCGAAAGCACTCTATGGTAGTTCAGAAGATGCGTTTCATGTTGGTGCACCAACGTTAAAAGATTTAGCTACCTTAATTAGTGATGCGTTGACCAATATCAAAGATCAAGTCACAACCGCTGCAGATGAAGAAAAGTATACCAGCGAAGATGCGGTGAATATGTTGAGTGATCGTTTAGGTAATTATTTTTCTGATCGCGAAAATATTCGTGTTGAATTGAGTGATGGTATTATTGCTGACGCAGCAGCAGGTGCTGACCGCATTAAAATTCATCAAGGCTTAAAATTTAGCGCGCGTGAAATTCGCACTTTTGAAATTCATGAAGGCTGGGTACATTTGGGTACCACGTTAAATGGGATGGCACAACCGATCTGTACTTTCTTAAGTAAGGGGCCGCCTTCTTCGACAGTGACCCAAGAAGGGTTAGCAATTATCACAGAAATTTTTACTTTTTCATCTTATCCAGGCCGCGTGAAACGATTAACCAACCGTATTAAAGCAGTAAATATGGCAGAAGAAGGCGCGAATTTTTTTGATGTGTATGAGTTTTATCGTCAAGAAGGATTAAATGAAGAAGATAGTTATCAATCTACCGTACGCGTTTTCCGCGGCAGTACCTCAGATGGTGGTCCTTATACGAAAGATTTATCTTATAGTAAGGGTTTTATTCTTATTTACAATTATATGCGGCTGGCTGTGCAACGGGGCTTGGTTAATCGTATTCCACTGTTATTTGTTGGTAAAACTACCTTAGAAGATTTACATATTTTATCTGATTTAATGGATGAAGGGATTGTTACGGCACCTAAATATGTGCCACCGCAATTTGCTGATCTTGCGGCGGTGAGCGCTTGGATGGTGTACTCGTTATTCTTAAATCGCCTGGATTTACGCAGATTGGCCTTGGATTTTAAAGGGATTTTGCAGTAAGGTGTATTAAAACGTTATAGTAACTATAAAAATGAATGGAATATATTATGCCGCACGTACTTATAATTGCCGGCCCAAATGGTGCGGGAAAAACAACAGCAGCTCCTGCCTTATTAAATGAAGCATTGCGGATTAGCCATTTTGTGAATGCAGATACTATTGCAGATGGCCTTAGCGCTTTCGCGCCTGAAAAAGCGGCCATTCAAGCAGGCCGTGCTATGTTAAATCGTATGCGATATTTAGCAAATGAAGGTGAAAATTTTGCTTTTGAAACAACACTTGCTAGTCGATCTTTTGCTCCTTGGATTATAGAATTAATGAAGCATGGCTATTTATTTCATCTTACTTTTTTGTTATTAGATGATCCTCGTTTAGCGGTATCTCGCGTGGCAGAAAGAGTGCGACTAGGCGGGCATTCAGTGCCAGAAGAAACCATTCGACGACGATATAAAATGGGTCTTAAAAACTTCTTTCGTTTATACATACCTATAGCAAATTCTTGGCAAATGTATGATAATTCAACTATGGGCTGTCTAGATTCAGTCGCATCGAAACTAGATAACCGACTGGTGATTGATAAAAAAATACTTTGGCAACGATTGGTGGAGCAATACGATGAAACCACAAAAAAATGATGAAAAAATTTTGCAAATTATGAATGACCCTAAAAAAGTAAGGGATATTATTCAGTCAGGTATAAATGCTGCTTTATTGAAACATAAACAAGCTGGTAATCCAGTATGCGAGTGGAAGAACGATCAGGTTGTTTGGGTGCAGCCTGAAGATATAGTTGTAAATAAATGATCTACCTAACAAGAAAGTATACGATATAACTAAGATAATTTTTTTCACATGCTTATTATTATTTATCTATCCGCATTTTATTTTTGCTACATCATTACTATACCCAGAGGAAAAAATGGTGATGACCGGTCAATTTCCGGCGCTGATTAAATTGACTAAAGGAAATTCTGATAAACCGTTGGTTATTTTTGTTCCTGGAGATTCACATTTGGCTCGAATAGCCTACAACTTTGGCAAAATCTCTAAGACTCATGGAAAAATAAGACCTAATAAATTTTATTTAATTTCCAGTAAGACGACTTTCTAAGGTAGTAATGCTTTAAATTTTAAGTGACCGTTCACGGAGTTTACCCCGTATTTGATACAGAGTTCGCTTAAAACAAATCTTCTAACGTCACCACCCCATCAACCATTTCTTCTGAATAAATGGTTTTTTTCAATCCATTAGCAGAAATGATAGCAATAAAAATTTGTTTTTTTGTGTTGGTTTTTTGTTTGAACACAGTAATTTTTTGGTTTAATTGTGCAGCGTAATCTTTATCAATGGCAAAGGGTTTGTCAGTATATTTTATTTCACAAATGGTAATGGCATCATCATCTCTATCGAATAATAAATCAATTTGACAGCCTTTTTCTTTAGATTTGGCGTGAGGTGCATACCGCCACCCATTTGCAATAGCAGTAGGAGCGATATTTAGTTTTTTTCTGATTTGTGATAAATGTTTATAGCAAATAGATTCAAATGCGTAACCCGCCCAGCTATACCAAGCAGCAGAGTGTTGTTTTCCTTCCCAATACCCGCTTTCTAAAGATTGTTTTTGTAAAGTATGACGTATAGGCTCAATCCAATCTAAATAAAATAAGGTGTATTCATCAATGAGACGGTAATAAATGCCACGTTTTTTGTGTAAATGTGGTTTGAAGCTAATAATAAAGCCCGCTTCTTCTAAAGCGCTTAATTGACTGGTTACTCTGCCGCCCCTAGAGATATGACGAGATTGACTAATAATTTCTTCTTGTCCAATGCCGTAATGATTTTTAGCGATAATACGTAATAATTCAATATAAGGATTTGCGTCTTCAAATAGTGAGGAAAAAAGATTATCAAATTCTTTAAATAAGAAGCTATTTTGTTGAAAAGCGAGTTGTTCTACTAATTGTGTTGCGGATAGACCTCGTTGTGCTGGCAATAAATAATACGGCACACCACCCGTAGTCATGTATAACTGTGTAATTTGTTTATGCTTAAGTTCAATATGTTGTTTAATTAAAAAATCATTTACTTCTTGTAAATTAAACGGCATTAATTGGATTTTTCTGGTAATTCTATTATGTAAGCCCGCTTTATTATTAATAATTTTATTAATAATCCAAGAAGCAGAAGAGCCACAAATAATTAATTTTATTCTAGGATCAGTTGACCAATGTTGGTTCCACATATAGTCCAATGCCTGGAGTAAACCAGATCGATGTGCTGCCATCCATGGAAATTCATCTAAAAACAAGACAACTTTTTTACCTTTCGGTACAAATTTTTCAATGGCATCGGCCAAAGCATCTAAGGCTTCCAACCAAGTTTTACATGCTTTAATTGCGGTTCCTTTATAAAATACGTGACCTATTTCTTTTACAAAGCGATCAATTTGTATTTTTGTACTGCCTTTATTTATGCCGGTGCTATTAAAATAAAAACAATCTTTCTCACTAAAAAATTGTTTAATTAAAAAAGTTTTACCAATTCTTCTGCGACCGTAAATAGCTAAAAATTCTGGTTGTGAAGAAGTGAAAAATGCTTTTAGTGTTTGTTGTTCTGCTTTTCGTCCGACAATATTCATGTCCTCGGCTCTATTTTGTTGCGCCTTGGATAAGTATATTATTGGTGGCGCAACAAATCAATATTTAGTTTTGTTGCGCCTTAGATGTCTATGGCATTGGTGGCGCAACAAAATTTGTATGTTTTTTGTTTTATTTTTCAACAACATAATAACTACCCGCGATTCAAATCTTTTTCACTGGCTTTCATGCCTTTTTCAATAAACTTAATGATTTCAGTCGCCACATCTATTTTTGTGGTTTTTTCAATCCCTTCTAAACCTGGCGATGCATTGACTTCCATTATCAATGGTCCACGGTTAGAGCGTACAATATCAATACCTGCAACATTTAAGCCAATAATATGCGCTGCGCGAATTGCCATATTTCTTTCTTCATCAGTAATTTCAACAGCAGTCGCAACACCGCCACGATGTAAATTAGAACGAAATTCTTCTGGTGATTTCGCTTGTCGTTTCATTGCCGCAATCACTTTGCCGCCTACAACAAAACAACGGATGTCGGCACCACCGGCTTCTTTAATATATTCTTGCACCATGATATTTACTTTAAGTCCTAAAAACGCTTCTAATACGCTTCTAGCAGCTTTCGAGGTTTCTACTAAAATCACCCCAATGCCTTGCGTACCTTCTAAAAATTTAATGACTAACGGGGTGCCGCCGACCATCGCAATTAAATCTTTGATTTCATCTAACGAATGGGCAAAACCAGTAATCGGTAAACCAATGCCTTTTTTTGATAATAATTGTAATGAACGTAATTTATCCCGACCACGGGTGATTGCCACAGAATCATTAACACAAAACACATTCATCATTTCTAATTGCCGCACAACGGCAGCACCATAAAAAGTAACCGAGGCGCCAATCCGCGGAATTACCGCATCATAAGTAGCTAATTCAGCACCCTTATAGTGAATGGTTGGTCGTGCTGAAGTGATATTCATGTAACAGCGCATGGTATCAATCGGGTCGGCTTGATGACCACGTGCTTCAGCGGCTGCAATTAAGCGTTGCGTAGAATAAAGTGCTGGTTTTCTGGATAAAATGGCAATTTTCATTTTTTTGGAATCCTGGTAGTTAAAAAAGAGCGAGCTGGATTAACGAGAAAGCGTTTGCGTAATGCCCTTCTACCTAACAACATGCGAAATAACATGGTTTCGCGCTCTGTCAGGGTAATCTCAATAGGCCAAGATTGTCCAGCGATAGTGATCTGCGTCGCAATTACATAGCGTTCTTCTTGATGGCCGCCGGAATCTGTCACCATGCGCTTATCGACAATGTCAGCAACACAGGTAATGATAGTTTGTGTATCATGTTGCAAAGGATGGATGCCAAAGCGAATTTTTTGTTGTCCTTGCTCGGTAAACGGTTCTAAAGAAAAGGCATGTAAGGCTGACGTACGTGCGCCAGTGTCTATTTTTGCTTTAATGGTAGTGATACCCAGATCAGGTAATCCGACCCATTCGCGCCAACCAATCGTCGTGTATTTTCTTTTAATAAGTTTATTCATTGTGATTATCTCGCACTGCGAGAGTATGCTCCCCTTTGCCTAATAACTCGCCTAGTCGTATCGGTTTATTTGACTGCATTTGCTCTAACCATTGTATTTTGTCTTTACCAAATAATAATAACACGGTAGAGCCCATTTTAAAGTGGCCTAATTCTGCGCCCTTTGCCAGCATTAAATTATCTGGTGCAGTGCTGGTATGGTTATCGCGTATTGGTTGTTTCATCCAAACGGTTTGTATGCTGCCGACAATCAGCGCACCGACTAAAATAACCGCCATCGGCCCCATTGGGGTATTAAATACGGTAATTAATCGTTCATTCCGGCTGTATAATTGTGGTAGCAGTTCAGTGGTAATGCGGTTGACGGAAAATAATTTACCTGGCACATACACGGTTTTAATGAGTTGCCCTGCCACTGGCATATGGACGCGATGATAATTATTCGGTGCCAAATAAATCGTCGTAAATGCACCATCTTGAAAATCGCTGGCTAAGGCAGTATCACCGGCAAATAAACTTTCCAAGTCAAAATAACATTGCTTCGCCTGTAATAATTGATTTTTATGGATACGTCCAATTTGTGCGATAGTGCCATCCACCGGACTAACAATGCCATCTGGTTCAGAGGCAATGGGTCGTTGTGTTAGTTTTAATTGTCGGGTAAAAAACTGATTAAAGCTGAGATAAGCTTTGGGATCAGTGATTTCTGCTTCGTTTAAGTCAATGTGATAGAGCTTAATAAAGTTAATAATCAGAAAATTTTTCAACCAAGGCACGCGAGATTCTGCTAACCATCCTAAACAATGCGATAATAAATGCTGTGGTAAGCAATATTGCAAATAAATAAACAACTGATTTTTCATATTAGCCCTCTAATGCTTCGACACTTTCTTTGAAGGCAGCGGCAAATTGGTTGGGATTCATGCCATATTTGAAAATACCTGCCCATTTACCTTGAGGATTAATCAGCAAGATAGAAGGTGTATGTTGTATTTGATAATGTCCATTGGTATTCGGTGCTGGATCACGTTCCGCATAGATACCGAGTTGGCTTTGCAGTTTTCGTAAGACGTCTACTTTACCAGTTACACCGATAAAAGCTGGATTAAACGAGCGTGCATAATCGGCAACTGTGTTTGGCAGATCACGCTCAGGATCTAAAGACACAAACACAACTTGCAAGTTTGGATAATCGGCGTGCAATTGTTGATAGGTTTTATCTAGCATGGCTAAGGTGATCGGACAGACGGTTGAGCAATGAACAAAACCAAATGTGATTAATGTCCAATGCCCTAACAATTCTTTTTGCGTGAATGGTTGCTGAGCGGTAACTAATTCAAAATTTCTAATGCTGCGCCCTATCGGAAAAACTGTACCTGCATCAGCAGAGAGTACTGTTTTAACCGTGGGTTGTTTTAAATGGAATAAAAATAATATGGTGATTAAAGCAGCGCAAACAAATACGACTAAAGTGGCAATGCGATATGGAGAGAATGTTTTATTCATAAAGGCTCTGATTAACTAAGTAATTAATAAATGATGATCTAACAACAAGACTAAAAATAAACCCGTCAAATAAATTAACGAATAATGAAAAGTTTTGATTGCCATCGGGCTGCCTTCTGCAGCAAATTGTAATTTGATTGCATAACCCATTAAACCGATGTTCAGTAGTGACGCACCTACTAAATAAAACATGCCGCTCATACCAATCGCAAAAGGCAGCAAGCTGCTGGCAACCGTCAACAAGCTATATAACACGATATTTAATTTAGTAAAGGGAATACCATGCGTGATCGGCAGCATCGGAATAGGGGTTTTTTTATAGTCGTGATAGCGGTGCAAACACAATGCCCAAAAATGCGCGGGGGTCCAAGTAAAAATAATCAACACTAATAACCAGCCTTCGGCATCTAATTGTCCGGTAATCGCCGTCCAACCGAGTAAGGGTGGCATCGCACCAGATAAACCGCCAATCACAATATTTTGTGACGTTGCACGCTTCAAATATAACGAATAAACACCCGCATAACCAATGGCTGCTGATAAAGTTAACCAAGCAGTCAAGGGATTAACTAGGAAATATAAAATACCAAAACCAATGCTGCATTGACAGACAGCGAAAATTTGTGCTGCCTGCAAAGATAATTTACCGGTAGCTAACGGACGATTTTTAGTGCGTTCCATTAACGCATCAACACGATGATCAATAATATGATTGAGGGTTGCTGCTGCACCAGAAATGCAGGCGATACCGATACTGGCATAAAACCACAACCACCAATCGATGATGTGATCAGTAGCCAAATACATGCCAGCCCAAGCGGTTAATAGCATTAACAACACGACGCGCGGTTTGCAAAGAATGAGATAATTACGTAAGCCAGGTGCCATAGCGTTGTTCTCGTGATTCAAAATAAGCTTTTACCAATGCGGTTAACAAAGTGAGTAATAACAACACGGCAACAGCATGATGTAATAATGCAATCCACACCGGGCGTAGCAATATGATGTTTGCGATGCCGAGTGTGAGTTGAATCAACAGCAATGCCAAGATGCATATGCCGATAGCGCGAAAGGATGGGTTAAACAAAAGAGAGATGCCTAATAACCCGACATAGACAGCGGTAATCAAGGCACCGATTCTATGCAGCATGTGAATGGTAATCAGATCACTGTCCCATAAATGCCATTTTAAAGTAGGGAGTAATTGGTTGTTACAATAAGGAAAATCAATGCACGCCAGTCCTGCATAATGAGTGCTAACCCAGCCGCCTAAAATAATTTGTCCGGTGACGATCAGGAAGGCTAACCATAACCACGGTGTGCGTATGGTTTTAGCAGAGGTAATCAAACCCTCATCGTGCATGTATAGATCAAGATAAATCCACCACAATAAACACAAAATTGATAACCCAGTTAATAAGTGGGATAGCACAATCATCGGTTTTAATTGTTCGGTCACTGTCAACATGCCCAGGGTGACTTGTACACCGAGCAAAAGTAGCAGTGATATGGCAATGAGAATAGATTTAAGGTCTTTCGCTTTTCGTGCAAACAAAATGGATAAGGATAAGGCAATAATAAATAGACCCGCAAAGCCGGCGAAATAACGATGGGTCATTTCCGTCCATGCTTTTTTAATATCGACCGGTGTGCCGGGATATTGCTGCGCTGCTTGTTGCAATTGCGCTTCGGTATGGGGTGCTGTGAGATAGCCATAGCAATTCGGCCAATCAGGACAAGATAGCCCAGCATCAGTAAGACGCGTATAAGCCCCTAACACAATGACTACAAAAATCAGCAAACAAGTCACTAAAGCCAATTGTGCGCCGCGGCGGTATTTTGTGGAGATAAACCAATAGTGAGCCAACCGGATATCCTCAAAATAGAAAGCATAGTAATGGTAAGCAAGTGGGGTATATGACCCCGATCTTTTATCTCTTACCATTAAGAACGACAAATAGTACCAATAACGTGAGGGCTAACGCAAACCATTGTAACGCATAACCGAGATGTCGCTCAGGTGGCGAGATCACAATATCCCAACTGATGGGGTAAGCGGCCGGATGATCAGGTGATAAATTGACCACATAGGCAAAGAGCGAATAAGGCAATACGCTAGTCAATTGAGAAAGATCGATAAATTGAACCCGTAATGGCCAAGTAATGCTTTTAGATTCCAGTAATCCGCCTAGAGAGACATAAGTGGGCGGTTTATTGAGCATGCCAGTAATGGTAATGTTGCCGGGGATGGTTTTAATTGTCGGTAATAAGTGCCGATAACCGCTCGACGGCACAAAACCACGATCAATTAAAATCGGCATGGCTAATCCTTTTGCGATAAAAGGCGTATAAACGGCATAACCAACTTGGCGTTTAAATGTTTTATTATCAAGGAGTAACGTGTGTTGATGGTCAAACCGACCTTCCAATGTGACCCGATAAAAACGCAAATCTTGGTGAGAGGATAATTCAGCTGCTGTTAACGGTTGTTGTTCAGTACGTTGATTAAAGGCTGCAATTAATGCTTGTTTTTGCTGCGCGCGCGATAATTGCCAACCACCTAAGCTGATAAAAAAACAAAAGAATACTAAAGCTAGCAGGGCTAATTTCCAGTTTTTAATTTTAATGTGCATTTTCAGATGAATTCCCACGCGGAGAGAGTTATACTGCATCACTATAGAGCTACTGGAGATTTTACAGGAATTCCCGCTGTTAAAGAAGGCGGTAATTCCTTTCTTGAGTTTTATTCCCCCATCGCGCAATGTTATGCGCCTTGAGCGGAAACTAACTGGTGGAGATTTTAAATAATGACGCTATTTATCAAAGGAATTGTCATTTTATTGTTTTTATTTATTTTGTTCGCGCTTGGCAGCGCCTTATATTTTTTAGTGAATGATAAAGGTAATTCGGATCGTATTGTCAAGGCGCTGACGTGGCGAATTGGATTGTCTATTTTGTTGTTTGTTTTATTGTTTATTGCATTCGCACTAGGATGGATTACACCCCATTCTATCATGTAGGAGGTCATATGGGTTTTCGCGGCTTTGGTTCTTTATTGCTGGTTTTTTTAATTGTCATGCTGATGTTTGGTACGCATCGGTTACGTGAAATTGGCAATGATTTAGCTGGTGCTATTCGTAATTTCCGTAAAGGCTTGCAAGAGGACGAGCATGTGGATGTAGATCAGGATAAAAATAAAAAAAATAATGCCGTGGAACAACAACCGTGAATATCGGTTTCAGTGGGTTATTAGTCATTTTAGTGGTTGCCTTGTTAGTGATAAAACCAGAACAATTACCAGAAATAGCGGTTGCAGTGGGTCGTTGCGTACAAAAAGCGCAGCGATTTTTTGCGAAAATCAAAAAAGAAGTGAATCATTTCGTGGACGTAACAGATGAGTCTACTGAACGACAACGTGAACGAAAATAACAATAACACGACTTCTACAGGCGAAATGATTTATTTTTTAAAAGAAGTGCGTGCGCGTTTAATTAAAGCTTTAATCGTCTTATTTGTATTACTAATCGGATTATTATATTTTGCGAATGATCTATATACCTGGCTCGCATATCCTTTATTGAAATTTTTACCGCAAGGCCATTTAATTGCCACGCAAGTGGTTTCTCCGTTTTTTGTGCCGTTTAAATTAGCTTTTATGGCAGCATTTTTATTGACGGTACCATTTTTCTTATATCAATGCTGGGCCTTTATTACGCCAGCGCTTTATGGCCATGAACGCCGGATGTTGTGGCCGTTTTTATTAATCAGTACTTTGTTGTTTTATAGCGGTATGGCATTTGCTTATTTTGTGATTTTCCCGTTATTGTTTCAATTTCTTACGCAAGTTGCCCCTGTGGGGGTGCAACTCAGTCCAGATATTGGCGAATATTTTGATTTTACGATTAAATTGTTACTCATATTTGGCGTTTTGTTTGAAATCCCGATGATCATGATGTTGTTGACTAAAATGGGAGTGGTTACGCGTGCTCGCTTTATTAAAATGCGCTCTTATGCGATTGTCGGCGCTTTTGTAGTGGGGATGTTGTTTGCGCCGCCCGATGTGGTGTCGCAGACGTTGCTGGCAGTGCCGATTTGGTTGTTGTATGAGATAGGGATTTTGTTGGCGCGAAGGGATGTGGAAATATCTTAAGGTTTGCTTAATTATTTTTCTTTAAAATCATAATTGACTTAAATTTGATCTATATGAGATAATGCATAAATTATTATAACTCTAAAGGTGTAATTTATGCGTAGCAATCCAGCCAATGTAACAGAAATTCAACACGCTCAAGAAAATGAGCCAACTGTATTTGATACAACAGATAAAGAGACATATAAACAGTTAAAGAAAGCATTTCTTCATGAAGTGTATGATACGGTTAATCGTTGTGAAAAAGGCTGTATCAACCAAGACAATCAAGAAAGAAATTTTTCTGTTAGTGATCATCCTGAGATTGCTGAAAAACGTAAAAAAATTGATAGCTTTGTCGAGCATGTGTTTAAAGAATTAGAATTTATTGACCAGAAAGAGCATTCCCCAGCAGAACGCGTAAAATATTTAAAGCAATATGGGCAAGGACTACAAAAATTGGGTGACCTTATGTATAAGCCATATAACCCTGTATTACCACTGACCATATTAATGGGTAAAATGAAAAAACATTGGGTGCCGATGGCTGAAAAGCTCTCTAAGACAATAAATGAAAATGAAGTAGCCAGCGTGGAACAGCATAATGCTGAGGTATCCCCACGAATTTAGAAAAGTTAAAACATTGTATGCCAATGAGCGTTGTTGGGTAAATTAATACGTTGGCGTTTTTGCCTCTCCCCTTGTGTGGGCGTTGTTGAATAAATAGGAAAGCGAAGAGTATTGCCTCTCCCCTTGTGGGGGCGTTGTTGAATAAATCAATACGCTGGCGCTTTTGCCCCTCCCCTTGTGAGGGGGTTGTTGAATAAATACGCCTAGAGAGCT
>DATAXC010000075.1:0-3926 GCA_036266895.1 Gammaproteobacteria bacterium | reverse complement strand
TGACCCGGAGACAGGCCAACGCACTAAAGCGGTGTTTGCCTGTTCGTGGCAAGACCAACCGCTAGAAATTATCGACATCGATCACATGGATGCAAGACAAATGCAAAATCGATTACTCGATCAATTAAGCAAATTATGGGTTGATCATATTTTCAGTCGGTATCACGTTGATCGAGTCTAAATCACAGCTGCTTCGCCGCACGCAATCGTCCTTCTAACACGTCGTCAACCGTCACTTCATTCCGCTGAATAACGCTACCAAACCTTATACCAGCATCATCTATCCTTTCTGTTAGATAACTGTTTCGATTAAAATATTATAAAAGCCATCTATAATCATGAAAACATTCAATGCTATAATCACTCTCTATTGCACGTTTTTTTTATTAAATGAAGGATGCTTTCACCATGGGTATACTCTTTTTAATTATCATCTTACTCATCGCGGGATTTGTTGTATTAACATACAACCGATTAATCGCTCAAATTGAAACAATCCGTAATAATCAAAAACAAATCGATATTCAATTAGATCGACGTTTCAAGGTATTTGAGTCCTTAATTAACGTGGTAAAAAAATACATGGATTATGAAAAAACCACGCTGAAAGATGTGGTTGCACTGCGTAACCAAGCGCAGCAAGCAAAAGCGAATGGCGATGAAAATGGCCGAATTGACGCGGAAAACAAAATATCTACGATTGCATCCGGTATCAATGTTGTGCTGGAACAATACCCCGATTTGAAAGCAAATCAAAACTGCTTGCAGTTGCAAGAAGAGATCGTGAGCACGGAAAACAAACTAGCCTTTGCGAAGCAATCATATAACGATAGCATTGAAATATATAACGCGAACAAAAAATCCTTTCCCGCCACCGTGATTGTCAGCACCTTCAGCACGAAGCTGGATTTTGATTTCCCCTATTGGCAGCTTTCAGAACAAAAAGTAGCCGAACAAGAATCCTATTCCGTCCAACTATAGCAACCCACCAAAGGATTAAGCCCCCCATCTACACATTCCCCTCCCCCTTGCGGGGAGGGCAAGGGAGGGGGAAAGCTTTTCCCAACCGAGTACCCACCCCATGCCAACCAACCTAAACCACTACACCACCTCATCCCCCGACTGGCGTAAAACCCTACGCCAAAACACCACCCGAACCTACACCATCATCTTCCTATTCTTTTTAATCTACTGCGGCCTCGGCCTAGTAGTAGACATGTACCTAAATAGCACCCACTACCCTTCCGCCACCCTTTCACAATTATTTTATGCACTCATCACCTTCCACCTTTTCCCTATTGCTACCTTAATCATGTTCAGCATTGCCGCTATCTCACTCTATGTCACCTATGCCCTCTACGACAAACTCATGCTAATGGGCACCGACTATCATGAAATCACGCCCGAAACCGCCGCCAATCTCTCTGAAAAACAACTCTATAACGTCATCGACGAATTACGTATAGCCGCCGGTTTACGCTACATGCCAAAAGTATATATTATCGATGCCGACTACATGAATGCCTTCGCCAGCGGCTATAGTGAAAAATCCGCCATGGTCGCCATCACCCGCGGTCTCATGGAAAAATTAAATCGTGATGAATTACAAGCCGTCATGGCACACGAATTAAGCCACATCCGACATCTTGATATCAAACTCACATTAACAGCCTCTTTGCTGGCAAATCTAACCATCATGGTCATTGATATCCTTTTTTATAATTTGATTTTTTCAAACCGCGGCAATTCAGATAGCCGTTCGAGAAATTCGCTGTTCTTTATCATTATACTTATTCGCTACTTGCTCCCCATTATTAGCGTATTGTTGCTTTTATACCTTAGCCGCACACGCGAACTGATGGCGGACGCTGGCTGCGTCGAATTGATGCGAAATAATCAACCGTTAGCATCCGCTTTAATCAAAATCAGTGCCGACTATAGTGAAAATAGCGATAAATACAGCGCCATTACACAAGAAACATCACACGAGAATATTCGCAGAGAAGCCTATATATTTGATCCAACCCAAGCAGGGATTCAAGCGACTTCATCAATTAGTGATTTATTTTCAACCCATCCGAGTCTTGAAACGCGTTTGGCAGCACTTGGATATAAGCAAAAAAATAATACCTAATCATACTTGATAAACCGACAATATCAGATATTTACTGGCGAGGTCCTGCAAAACGCGGATCTAATTTCTTTGCATCTTCCTCGCTTTCAGATGGATTCGACGTCGCTTCCTTAGACAGTTGTTTACTAGCGCTTAGCTTATGTTTAGCTTCTTTCTCAGCTTTCTTTTTACTGTCTGAGAACATACCACCTTCGCTTATTCGCGCCGGCAAGTTAAGAATGCAATGTTTAATTTCTTTAGTTGCATTTCGTTTAACGATATTTGCCACTAACAACGCGGCTGCTGTCGCTACGGCTAATAGCGCTAAGACACCAATCACAGGTAATGTCAAAGGACATGCCAAAACAATACATCCACCCACCGCTGCTAATGTGACACCGAGCAAAGCGTATCCACGAGATTTAAATGTCGTCCAATTATGATTGTGCTTCTTTTGCAATTTATTTACAGCGCGTTGTGAAATTTCTTGGCAGCTAACAACCTCACTTGTCGCGAGACTCCAGCTTGGCACAAATGGCGCTTTCAGTTCATTGTATAATGGTGTATCGATAGGAACGAATCTATCTACAATCGCTTCTGTTTCATTTAAATTCGTATCATTTTTATTTCTTTTCTCTTGCTGAACATAAAGTTTATGGCGAGCAACGATAACCTCCTGGCTATTCTTCCGCATTTTTTCTACGTGCATTTTTTCCAACTCAAGGATAATCTGCACCATTTGACTCTCTGATAACGCCTTAACATCATCGCGCTTCGTATTTCCAAGAAACGCGTTTAAACTTTCCTGTAATTTTATCCGATATGCACTTAATGGTAATTTTTCAATTTTCTTCAATTTATCTCCGGAAAAGATTTCGTCTTCCAAACTTTCAAGGTTTTTACTTTCCATCAGCTCACTGAAGCTTTTAACATTTAATTGATCTTTCTTAACTTGCTTCTCTAAAGCCTCCAACAACGCCATAATTGATCTTTTTGTTTTATGATTACTTTCTTTTGGGAAAATAAATTTGTTAAATTCTTCCAAATCTTGGTCTGAAGGATACTCACCTGAATACGCAAGTAATCTTTCACCAACTTCTTTACTTTTATCTAAATAAATTTTATGGTGTTGGCTAGTTCGTTCTTTTTTTAATTTATATGTTTTCTCAATTATCTCGATATCTCTTAATTCATTAGTTAGCCTTGAGTATAATACCAACTCATGCGTCAGCCATGCTTTATAATCATAGAGTAATAATCTTGATTTTTTCAAATCAAACAATACCTCTCCAAATCCGACCACTGCTAATGACACATCTAATAGTTGCTCAACCACTGGCAGAATAGCCGCGCTAGGCTTTTCAGAACTATTTTTTGATAATTGAACTTCACTTACATCGCTTTGTAAAAGTTTTCTGAATTGCTTTTCAGATTCCTGCAGTGATTTCGACAGCGTTTTTCTGTCGATAGTTGATACGGCTTTTTCAATATTTTCTTTACTTCTTTCGGCATCCTGAAGCATTTTACTTGCGAATTTTTTATCACTTGGTTTCATTTCTATCGGCGCACCTGATTTACCGGGCGTTAACCTTTCAGCGTTATCCAATGTATTTTCGAGCTCCGCTAAATCAGCTAATATTGATTCTAATAAATCGAGCAGCTCGCCACGCGAGCCCGTCATCCGCATTGCTTCCAGCGTAGTTAAGGGAACAATTTTTTCTTTTTTCGCGGCTTCTTTGTGTTCCGTTTTTTGTGTGGGTGATTTTTCAAGATAGGCGCTATACCACGGTGCAATGATTTTACTAAGTCGTTT
>DATAXC010000043.1:0-6731 GCA_036266895.1 Gammaproteobacteria bacterium | reverse complement strand
TATGATGAGGCAGCGGCAAATTATCATGCATTAATTATTACTAATGAAATGCATGCTAAAGATAACCATTTATTTTTAAAAGGGGAAACGCATTCATTTTATGTCGATACCACTACGCATAACACTTGCACAACTTAATTTACGCGTCGGCGATATTGCCGGCAATTTACAAAAGCATTTAGATGCAGCAATAACTGCACGCGATCAACAACAAGCCGATGTCATTGTTTTTCCTGAACTCAGTTTAACGGGTTATCCGCCAGAAGATTTATTATTACGTAAAGCATTTATTCTTGAAGCACAACAAGCATTGCAAACCTGTTTAACAAACATAACCGGTATTTATTGTTTAATCGGCCATCCTCAACAAGTAGGTACACATCTCTATAATGCTTGCTCTCTGATCTATAACGCTAAATTAATTGGTTGCTATGCAAAACAACATTTACCTAATTACGGTGTATTTGATGAAAAACGCTATTTTTCAGCAGGCAACACGCCATGTGTCGTACCGATTAAGGGTGTGCAAACAGGTTTAATTGTTTGCGAAGATTTATGGAAACCAACTAGCTTGCAGCAAGCCGTTGCACAAGGCGCGCAATTGATTCTTTCTCCGAATGCCTCGCCATTTGAAACAGACAAACATGAACGGCGTATTGCCATGTTATCGAAACAAGCTAAACAACATCGGGTGCCGATTGTCTATGTGAATTTAGTTGGTGGTCAAGATGAATTAATTTTTGATGGCGGCTCTATGGCAGTCAATGCACAAGGTGATGTCACTGCTTTTGCTGGATTTTTTCAAGAAGTATTATTACCTATCAACAATACAACCACTGTTGTTAACCAAACATCTGCGCAACAAGATAAAATAGCAAGAATTTATCAAGCACTCGTATTCAGCACACGAGAGTATGTCGAAAAAAATCATTTCTCTGGTGTATTACTCGGATTATCTGGTGGCATTGATTCTGCGTTAACGTTAGCCATTGCCGTGGATGCATTAGGCAAAGATCGCGTAACAGCGGTGATGATGCCTTCTCGTTATACAGCGGAGATGAGTATTGCAGATGCAAAAACATTAGCGCAACAATTGGACGTAAAAATAGAAAGCATTTCGATTGAACCGAGTTACGCCAGTTTTTTAACTGTGTTAGCGCCGCTATTTGCAAGAAAAAAACCGGATGTGACGGAAGAAAATATTCAAGCGCGCTGTCGTGCAATTTTGTTGATGGCGCTTGCCAATAAACAAGGCCAACTGGTATTGACGACGGGTAATCGCAGTGAACTCGCTGTCGGTTATTGCACATTATATGGTGATATGGCTGGTGGCTTTGCGGTATTAAAAGATATTCCAAAAACTTTGGTTTATCAATTGGCCACTTATCGCAATCAATTATCTCCGGTGATTCCAGTGATTCCGCAACGTATTATTGATCGACCACCTACTGCTGAATTAGCGGAAAATCAACAAGATGAAGATTCGTTGCCGTCTTATGCAGTGCTTGATGCTATTTTGGAAGCGTATTTGAATAAAGAACAAGACAGTGAAGAAATAATCGCGCAAGGTTTTGATCGAGATACTGTTTTGAAAGTGGTGAATTTAATTCATAAAAATGAATATAAACGCCGGCAAAGTGCGATTGGACCACGGATTAATCATAAAGCATTTGGTAAAGATTGGAGATATCCAATTACGATGGGGTGATGATGCATCAGCTGTTGAAGATTACCCCTCACCCGCCGCTGCGCGTCGGCCTCTCCCACAAGGGGAGAGGCAAAAGCTTTAGCATTTATTTATTCAACAACGCCCCCGGCAAGGATAGAGGCAAAAGCTTTAGCATTTATTTATTCAACAACGCCCCCACAAAGATAGAGGCAAAAGCTTTAGCATTTATTTATTCAACAACGCCCCCGGCAAGGATAGAGGCAAAAAATTATTTAATTCTCTATTTTAATACGAACTAGCACCGCCTCTCCCCTTGCGGGAGAGGCCGACGCGCAGCGGCGGGTGAGGGGTAATCTAACCGATAAAGAGTAACCGCTACACTCTCTTATCCGGATAATTATATTGCAACACCTTCAACGTCTCTTGCTCTTCCTTCGTCAACCCTAATTGCCGATACGATTTCACCAACACCACCAACGCATCAACCACAGCGGGTGCGCCTTGATAATGCGCAATCACGTCACTGGCTCGATTAGCCGCAGCAACATAAGCCTTACGATCATAATAATATTGTGCAACATGCAATTCATGGGTTGCCATCATATTACGCAAGTAAATCAATTGTTGTTGTGCAGAAGGTGCATATTTACTATTTGGGAACAATATCACTAACTCTTTAAAATCACGGTAAGATTTTTGCATTTGGGTTAAATCACGTGTAGCTAAATCTATGGTGAACATACGTTCTAACACACCCAAGTTTTGGTAATAATCAGCAACACCTTTCATGTAATATGCATAATCGACATAAGGACTGATTGGATGTAAACGAATATAACGATCAGCGGCAGAGACGCACATGGTATATTCTTCTTTCATATAATAAGCATAAATCAAATAGAGTTGCGCCCATTCAGTTTCTTCACCAAATGGATATTGAACATCCAACGCTTCAAAGCGTTTAATCGATTCACCAAAATTTTTATCTTTTAATTCTTCTTTACCTTCTCGATAAATTTGTTGCGGTGTTTCATTTTTATAAGCATCAGCCGGGCCAGTTTTGGCGGAACAGCCGACTAGATTTGCAAAAACCACAGCGATAATAACTGGAATGAAGAAAAATTTCATAACCTATCCTAATTAAATTAAATGAACCCACCATCGGTCTCGTAATTGACTTGGCAGCTAGGCGTCGCGAAGCCGAGCGCGCGGAGTGTACTTAAGGTACATGAGCACGCGAGGCGAGCGACAACAACGCTGCAAAGTCAATTACGAGACCGAATATATTTTGACGTGCATTGTAAACCAAACTCTGGCATGATTCACAGCCATTCTTGAAAATAAAATTATAGTTACTTACCCTAGCCTTATGACAAAACACAGCTTAATTATTCCTGATTCTCACGCCCACGCACGGCTAGATCAAGCCTTAGCACAGTTATTACCTGAATATTCCCGCACACAAATCCAAACCTGGTTAAAAAATGGTGATATTTTAATCAATGGCCTGCCGATGAAAGGTAAAACCATAGTGAAAGGTGGGGAAGCTGTTGAAATACATGCCACATTGAAACCGCAGCCGCAGTGGACAGCGCAAGCGATACCTTTGAATATTGTTTATGAAGACGAGTCGCTGGTAATCGTCAATAAGCCGGTCGGCATGGTGGTCCATCCGGGTGCCGGTGTTTCTGAACATACGCTATTGAATGCCTTATTACATCATGCACCGGTGCTACAAACGCTGCCGCGCGCCGGTATTTTACATCGGCTAGACAAAAACACTTCGGGCTTATTAATTGTCGCTAAAACCCAAACTGCGCTAACGCATTTGTCTCGTCAACTAAAAAAGCGCGCGATAGTACGCGAATATCAAACAATCGTTCAAGGAATATTAATTAGTGGCGGCACTATAGACGCGCCGATTGGCCGCCATGCCTTACATCGCAAACGCATGGCAGTGACTGAAACGGGTAAAAAAGCGATTACCCATTATCGTATTAAAGAAAAATATCGTGCACATACGCGGCTCACGGTGCGACTAGAAACCGGACGTACGCACCAAATTCGTGTGCATATGGCCCATATCCATCATCCGATTGTGGGCGATACCAGTTATGCTATTAATCGAGGACGCCAAGCCAAAGGCATGACGGTTGAATTAAGAAATACATTGCATCAATTTAAACGACAAGCCCTGCATGCGTTTGCACTCGGATTTACCCATCCGGTTACGCAAGAATGGATGCATTGGGAAATTGAATTACCGGAAGATATGCAATTATTGATTGAGGCATTAAAAAAAGCGGGGTAAATATGCAATTCTTACAACCTGACTGGCCAGCACCTGCGCATATCAAAGCTTATACAACTTTACGCAGCAGTTGGGGTGGTAGAAAATCACAACAAGAATGGGGTGAACTTGTTAGCTTACTCCATTTACCTGCCGAACCGATTTGGCTTAATCAAACGCACAGTACTATTGTGATAGAGGCGAGCCTGCAAAATAAAGATAAGACAGCGGATGCCAGTTATGCCACGCAACCGAATCAAGTCTGTGTTATCGATACCGCCGATTGTTTACCGATTTTAATTTGCAATCAACAAGGCACTACCGTTGCGGCGATTCATGCGGGTTGGCGCGGCCTGGCTAATGGCATCATCGAAACGACGGTACAAACTTTGGCTTGTGCACCTACTGATTTACTGGTTTGGCTAGGGCCAGCAATCGGCCCGCAAAAATTTGAAGTGGGTCGAGACGTTTATGACGCGTTTACCGCGCATGATCCTGAGGCGCAGCTGGCTTTTACGCCTTATAACGAAGAAAAGTGGCTGGCTAATTTATATGAGTTAGCCCGCATGCGCTTTAAGCGCCAGCAAGTTGCTGCTACACAAATTTATGGTGGTCAATTTTGTACTTATACGCAAGCAGATTGGTTTTTTTCTTACCGGCGCGATCATGGTAAAACCGGCCGTATGGCAAGTGTGATTTGGATTGGAGCAGAAAACCCCTCACCCGCTGCTACGCAGCGACCTCTCCCACAAGGGGAGAGGTAAGCGTTGTATGGAGCAAATTAAGGGCTTTTTATTAGATTTTATGTTATAAGATAGAAACAGAAATTTCTCCGAGGAGGCAAGCCATGTACATAAATTTAACACGTGCTATTTACTTCATTACCCTCATGTTCACCCTGCTCTTCACCTCAACCAGCGGCCTCGCAACGACTCCGGTGGATACCAGTTTAGCCCCTATGCTGCAAAATGTTTTACCTGCAGTGGTCAATATTAAAGCACAAATCAAAATTACCGACTTGAATACGCTGCGAGAAATCCAAAGACAACAACAAGGTGGCGGTAATCGAGGCGGCAATAATAGCGATAATGATAGTAGTAACAATAACAATAATAACAATGATGATGATCAAAATTCCCCACCGGTTATCGGCACATTCACCTCGGTTGGCTCCGGTGTCATCGTAGACGCAAAAAACGGCTACATTTTAACGAATGCGCATGTTATTAGTGAAGCGCAAACGGTGACAATCACCCTTTCAGATGGTCGGCATTTTACCGCAAAAGTTGTCGGCATGGATAAACCCTCTGATATTGCCTTGCTGCAAATTAAAGCTAAAAATTTAACTGCGGTGCCGGTTGGCGACTCGAATAAATTAAAAGTCGGTGATTTTGTCGCTGCTATTGGCAACCCATTTGGCTTAAGCCAAAGTGTTACTTCTGGCATTGTCAGCGCATTAGGACGTACTACTTTAGGTATTGAAAGCTATGAAAACTTCATTCAAACCGATGCGCCAATTAACCCGGGTAATTCTGGTGGCGCTCTGATTAGCATGCAAGGCGAATTAGTGGGTATTAATACTGCTATTTTGGGTAATCGCGGCAATATTGGTATTGGCTTTGCGATTCCTGCCAATATGGCAAAAAGTATCATGGATCAATTGATTCAATACGGTAATGTAAAGCGCGGCGTATTGGGAATTGGCGCACAAGATATTACTCCAGAATTAGCGGGTGCGTTTAATTTAAGTATTACTAAAGGGGCAGCGGTTACCCAAGTACAGCCTGCCTCTCCCGCTGAACAAGCTGGTTTTCAAGTCGGTGACATTATCACCGCAATCAATGGTAGTGAGATTAAAAATGCCAGCGATGTCGTGAATACTATTGGTTTTTTACGTGTAGACTCTAAAATCAATATTCAAATTCTACGCAACAATAAATCAATGACATTGACCGTCGCATTGTCTGACCCGAAAAAACGCAAGCTAGCCGTTGCACAAACCGATCCATTCTTGTATGGTGTCGCTTTGAAAAACTTTAGTATTTCTAGTCCGGTATTTGGTGACGTACGCGGCATATTAGTCGTTGGTGTAGATAGCGAAAGTACTGCTTGGCAATCAGATTTAAGACCTGGTGATGTGATTACCTCTGTCAATCAACAAAAAGTAACCACTGTTGAAGAATTAAAATCGGCTGCCGCGAAAGCAGATAAAACATTATTATTAAACGTATTACGCGGCCCAAGTGCTGTCTTTCTAGTGATTAGCAAAGAATAAGCATTTATTGAATAAAGCAGGAGTTATTTTTTCCATGTCAAAACCGATGTCTAAAATGCTCATCTGGGTAGGTGTTTTTTTTGCTATTGTCTTTGGTATTTATGGCGCAAAAATTATTTACATGATAGTCAAAATGTCAAACTATCAACCCCCTGCTGTCACTATTTCTTCTACCCAAGTCATCAGTAAAACTTGGCAATCTTATCTGACTGCTGTTGGCTCTCTGACTGCGATTAATGGTGTGGAATTATCCACAGAAACAGCCGGTACCATCGCCTCGATTCGTTTTCAATCTGGTCAATTTGTTAAACAAGGCGATGTTTTGATTACCCTAGATACGAGCACAGAAGAAGCCGCGTTAAAAGATAATCAAGCGCAATTAAAATTAGCGAAAATCAATTACGATCGTGAAAAAGAATTGCTTGCTCGCAAAGTGGCTTCACAAGCCGCCTTTGATGCGCGTTTTGCTGAGTTACAGCAAGCAGAAGCCGGTGTAG
>DATAXC010000342.1:0-9124 GCA_036266895.1 Gammaproteobacteria bacterium | reverse complement strand
ACCATTACATCGCTTTCGCAACATAACGACCCACCTCAGCTTGTCCTCTCAGGTAAGCGCGCACATATATCTCTCTCTTCCACTTTTTTAAAGATCTTCTGGACCCATTTACTACCCAGACCGCGCATTCTACTACTTAATACCAACCTGTCAATAAAATGTTTATAAAAAAATAAAAATTTTTATGTGAGCGTTATTTTTGCAAATCGTCGTTTGCCAGCTTGCACAAGTACGGTTTGTTTTTTGTTAATATGCGTATTTTTGTCTATAATACGCTCGCCATCCACACGTACCGCACCTTGTTCAATCAATCGCATTCCATCTGAAGTACTGTCTACCAAACCAGCGAATTTCATCACTTTTGCCAGAGATAAAGAATCTCCTTCCGTTGGAATGGTGACCTCAGGAATATTTTCCGGCAAATTCCCTTTTTGGAATTGCGCAATAAAATTTTCTCGGCATTTTCTGGCTTCTTCCGCGCTATGAAAACGACAAACAATTTCTTCTGCCAATAAAAATTTAATATCGCGCGGATTAGTACCGTTATTCGCTTCTTCGCGTAATTGTTTGACTTCCGGCGGTGTGCGAAAACTAATCAAATCATACCAAGTCCACATCGTTTCATCTGAAATCGACATAACTTTTCCAAATATTTGTTCTGCCGTTTCATCAATACCAATATAGTTACCTAAGGATTTGGACATTTTCTTTACCCCATCCAATCCAGGCAAAACCGGTAAGGTGATGATGATTTGTGGTTTTTGACCAAAATGTTTTTGCAATTCTCTACCCATCAGTAAATTAAATTTTTGATCGGTACCGCCTAATTCTATGTCGGCATGCATCGCAACTGAATCATAGCCTTGCAGCAATGGGTATAAAAATTCATGGATAGCAATCGCATGATTGGCAGTAAAACGCTTGTGGAAATCATCGCGCTCTAACATGCGCGCCACTGTATGGGTAGCAGCTAATTTAATCAGGTCAGCTGAAGAAAGTTTATCCATCCATTGGGAATTAAACAAGACTTGTGTTTTATTTGGATCTAGCACTTTAAATACTTGCCGTTGATAAGTCAGCGCATTTTCTTGTACTTGTTCGCGGGTCAGTGGTGGGCGCGTTTCATTTTTACCAGATGGATCGCCAATCATGCCGGTAAAATCACCAATTAAAAATTGGATTTCATGTCCAAGATCTTGGAGTTGCCTCATTTTATTTAACAAAACCGTATGACCTAAATGCAAATCTGGCGCACTAGGGTCAAAACCGGCTTTCACCTTCAACGGTCGACCACTTTTTAATTTTTCGATTAACTCTTCTTTAATCAAAACTTCTTCGGTTCGCTCGCAAATCATGGCGAACGCTTCATGAACATTGACCATTCCTCATACTCCACTATAAGATCGCAAAAAGATCACAAAAAGAACCGCAAGATTATGCCATACTATACCCATTACACTTGAAAATGCGATTTTTGCATTTTCAAGTGTTCACTACGCGATGGGGTTTCTTAAGGGGAGAATCGCGATTCTCCCCTTAAGTGCCTGATACGAATTTAATTCGTGTCAGGCATAGAATCATTAAAATACCATTCGTACTTCGCTTTTTGAAGTACGAATGGTGTTGCGGCCAACAAAAAATTAGTTTCGGGAATAGAAAATGTCCGACTTATATATTGGCTTGATGTCAGGCACCAGTGTGGATGGGATAGACGCTGCATTGGTTGATTTAACAGAAGCGCGGCCCAAGCTGATTGCCAGTCATTACGCGCCTTATACGCCTGAGTTACGCGCCAAAATCCTGGCTTTATGCACCATAGGCGACAATGAAATTCAGCGGCTCGGGGAATTAGATGTTTTATTGGGTCAAGCATTTGCTGATGCGGTACAAACTTTATTAACTTCGCAAGCGTTTTCTACCCAGACAATTACCGCAATTGGCAGTCATGGTCAAAGTATTCGTCATCATCCACATGCACCTTATTGTTTTACCCTGCAAATTGGTGATCCGAATATCATCGCTGCGAAAACCGGCATTCCAACTATTGCGGATTTTCGCCGCAAAGATGTTGCGTTAGGAGGACAAGGCGCGCCGTTAGTTCCGGCTTTTCATCAACATGTTTTTAAGTCAGAAACGGTTGATCGTGTGATTGTCAATATTGGTGGTATCGCCAATGTAACTATTTTACCAAAAAACGGCTTAGTTACCGGTTTTGATACGGGCCCTGGTAATACTTTATTAGATACTTGGATAGAAAAACATACGAATAACACGCACGACAAAGCCGGTGCTTGGAGTCAGCAAGGAAAAGTGCATACGATATTATTAAACAATTTATTTTCTGATGCTTATTTTCAATTACCCGCACCTAAAAGCACTGGTCGTGAATATTTCAATTTAACTTGGTTGCAAACTTATTTAACTGCTTTACCGGCGATTGCAGCAGTAGATGTGCAAGCGACTTTAGTTGAATTGACAGCGATATCTATTTTGCAAGCAGTGCAGCGATATTTTGTTGCTGGTGAAATATTAATTTGTGGCGGCGGTGTGCATAACATCGCATTAATGACGCGCTTGCAACAATTAGCTGCGCCTGATTTTATAACAGCTTCCACTGCAAATTATGGTCTCGATCCTGATTGGGTAGAAGCGATTGCTTTTGCTTGGTTAGCACGACAAACTTGGCATCAATTGCCGGGTAATTTACCGAGTGTCACCGGTGCGAAAGAAAAAGCGGTGTTGGGCGCGATTTATTATTGAGTGCTTTTTTCAATAAGAACTGCTAGAGTGCGCAGTATAAATTTGCCGGGGTGGTGGAATTGGTAGACACGCAGGTTTCAGATGCCTGTGGGGGAAACCCCGTGGAGGTTCAAGTCCTCTCCTCGGCAAAATAGTTTCTCAAAAAATATACCCCTCACCCGCCGCCTAGCGGCGTCGGCCTCTCCCACAAGGGGAGAGGCAAAAGCTCTCTAGGCGTATTTATTCAACAACGCCCCCACAAGGGGAGAGGCAAACCTCATCACTCTTGATATAACCATCACGCAACTTTATCACTATCCACCCTATCATTATACGCATTACGCAACACAATCGTATCTTTTCTATCCGGCCCAGTTGAAATAATATCAATCGGCACACCCATTTTCTTTTCTATATAAGATAAATAATTTTGTGCATTTTTCGGCAATTTCCCAAACTCACGAATACCGCTTGTCGATTCTTGCCAACCCGGGAACGTTTCATAAATTGGTTCACATTGCGCATACACATCACTTTCTAATGGTGGATAAGTGCAAATTTGTCCATGCAAGCGATAGCCAGTGCATACTTTAATAATTTCTAATCCATCTAAAACATCTAGCTTAGTAATACATAAGCCAGAAAAACTATTCAACTCAACTGAGCGATGTAATGCCGCTAAATCTAACCAGCCACAACGACGTGGACGACCGGTTACCGAACCAAACTCATTACCTTTACTCGCTAAATGTTTGCCAACTTCATCTTGTAACTCCGTCGGAAAAGGCCCTGCGCCAACGCGAGTGGTATACGCTTTTGTAATCCCTAATATATAGTGCAAATGCCGTGGCCCAAACCCACTCCCCACGCAAGCAGCACCAGCAACCGTATTAGAAGAAGTCACATAAGGATAAGTACCATGATCGACATCTAGTAACGTACCTTGCGCACCTTCAAATAAAATATTTTTTCCTGATATACGATACTCACTCAACATTGCCGCAATATCCGCACGCATCGGTTGCAACTTAGGCACCATCATCAACAAGTTGTCTAACAACGCTCTAAATTCAATCGGCGCATGATTGTGGTAATGTTCTAACACAAAATTATGATAGCTGAGCACTTCTTCTAATTTCGCACTCAAGCGTTTTTCATCAAACAAATCGCCAAAACGCAATGCACGGCGTGCCACTTTATCTTCATAAGCAGGACCAATACCACGACCGGTCGTACCAATAGCTGCTTTACCTCTCGCTTGTTCACGCGCACGATCAAGGGCTACATGATAAGGCAAAATCAATACACACGCTTCACTAATCCGTAAACGCGCTGAAACCGCAACGCCGTTACGTTCCAATTCTTCGATTTCTTCCAATAAAGCAGTTGGCGACAATACTACGCCATTACCAATCAGACATTGAACATGCGGATGCAATACACCAGAGGGAATTAAACGTAAAATAGTTTTCTTACCATCAATGACTAAAGTATGACCGGCGTTGTGCCCTCCTTGGAAGCGCACAGCAATCGCCGCCTGCTCGGTCAACATATCAACAATCTTACCTTTCCCTTCATCGCCCCATTGGCTGCCTAAAATAACAATACTTTTTCCCAAGATAGATACTCCCGGCTAATCGCCTTATTATGTTGGACACCCATTACAGAGCCTGCCCCGCACGTGAACGCGTTGCCGGGGGTGTCCCTACAGTAAGTTTAGAAACTTTTCAAATTCTATGTGCGGCATACGCACCACTAAGTGATAGTTACCCGCTTCATCAATACGCTCTGATACCACTGCATCACGTTCATAGAGTGCGGCTCTTAACTTAGCTTGCTCCGGGGATAACGTCAATGGCTGTTCTACGAAGTCTTTGCCTAGCAATTCACCAATTGATTGAATCAGCTCTAAAATACCTTGATTCTTTTTAGCTGAAACAAAAACGCGTTTAATTTGACCTAACTCATCACGATTCACTTGCGGTAACACATTGTCACGCAAATCAATTTTATTACAAACTAAAATGCGCGGCACTTGATCTGCTTGAATACTTGCCAATACTTGCTCGACTTGTTCAATATGCATTTGTCTTTGTTCGTCGTTCACATCAATCACATGCAATAATAAATCTGCTTTTGTCACTTCTTCTAAAGTGGCATGAAAAGCTTCGACTAAATCATGAGGTAAATGCCGAATAAATCCTACGGTATCAGCTAAGATCATTGGGCCAGTAGTGGAAAAATCAACACGACGTAAAGTAGGATCTAGTGTAGCGAATAACTGATCCGCTACATAAACGGTCGCGCCGGTCAGTTGATTAAATAAAGTTGATTTGCCGGCATTGGTATACCCCACCAGCGCAACTGTTGGAATCGTCGCTTTTTGTCTTGCTTGCCGACTCAAAGCGCGTTGTTTTCGCAACTTATCTAATTTAGCAGTAATATGTTTTATTTTATTCCGAATAAGGCGTCTATCCGTTTCCAACTGTGTTTCGCCTGGTCCGCGTAACCCAATACCGCCTTGCTGTCTTTCTAAATGTGTCCATACCCGGATTAAACGCGTGGCAAGATGTTTAAGCTGTGCTAATTCAACTTGCAATTTACCTTCAAAACTACGCGCACGTTGTGCAAAAATATCCAAAATTAATCCGGTGCGATCTAACACACGACAATTGATTAATCGTTCGAGGTTACGTTCCTGTGCTGGCGTTAACACATGATTAAAAATAACCAATTGTGCTTCGGTAGCTAATACATTTGTTCGAATTTCTTCAGCTTTACCTGATCCGACAAAATACTTAGCTTCCGGCGCGCGTTTTGCGCCCGTGACTATTGCACTAATTTGTGCGCCCGCAGAAATAGCCAGTTCCTTGAATTCATCCAAGTCTTCTACCATGTTACCGGAAGGAAATTGAACATGAACCAAGACAACGCGATCCCCTTTATATTGGGGTTGGCGTTTACTATTCAGAGGGAAAGCCTTCTTTGTTACGGTTACCATTGCCACCTGGTTTATTCACATTGTGACCATTACCATTATTACTATATTCAAACGGCGAAGAAACATTTCTTGCCGGAACAATAGTAGAAATCGCATGTTTATATACCATTTGGCTAACTGTGTTTTTTAACAAAACCACAAATTGATCAAATGACTCAATCAGTCCCTGTAATTTAATGCCATTTACCAAATAAATGGATACAGGTATTTTTTCTTTTCTTAATGAATTTAAAAAAGGATCTTGTAACGATGGTCCTTTTGTCATATTTTTTATTCTCCAATTTAATTTTCGTAATTAATTTTTGTGATGCAAACGCCAGTCAGCGAGAACCGCTGCATACCTCATAAGACCTCCCAGAGAATAGCGAATATAATTTAAGCAAGCAAGTATAGATATTGGCTTACAATGATTTGAGAAAAAGCTTATATCTATTTTTTGTAAAAAGATTGATCATATTGGGATAGTAAAAAGTTTAATCAATTAAATGAAGGAACTACCAGACATAAGGTAGAAGCGAAAGCGCAAAAGAGGATTGCCAAAACAATAACCTTATTTCAATAAAATATGGTATAATAATTGAGCTTTAATATCATTTGTTATTCGGATTCCCTATGAGTAAGCCTAATTTAGCATTATCAAAAACTTGCGCCAGCTGTGGTCAACAAAAGCCACTATCCGCTTTTTTACAGTTAAATGCGAAAAAAGGCACTATTTATGGCAATATTTGCTCTAGCTGCCGTAAAGCCAATATGGAAAAAGTCGAAACGACTCAAGAAACCGAAGATAGTACAACACCGCATGCAACGCATACCATTGATTCTAAATCAAAAGTTTATCAAGAAAACCAGAATAAACAGCAATTTGAGAAAAAAGAATTAGAGAAAGAAGTTAGCCGTCAAGAAACAGATGATATCAAGACGCAAAAAGATGAAAAAACCTTAACCACAGCTACTGAAGAGAGAAGACAACGTGGCTTTTTAGAAAAACAATCTTTTCTACATCACAATAAAGCTGCTCAAGAAAATATGACACGTGGACTTTCTGCCCGTGAAGCAGAGCTGGCTTTTGTGCCTATAGATAGAAGAGAGCAAGAAAAAACTGCTGACCGCGCTCAATTTGGTGAACAATTTGGGAAAAATGTCTTTGATGTGGAATTAAATAAATTTTTGAGCTGGTTAGGCCCAACCCCGATGGCTAAGCGCCTGCAAAATCAGCAAAAAGCTAAAACAGCGACTGCTGCGCCTACAGCAGAGAATACTACGCAAGAACCTTCGATTCGACCCGCTTCGCCGAGCCCCAATCCTAATCCAATGAAAAAACGTTAAGCTATTCAATACAATAAGCTAAGGAATGTAAAGTAACCCGTTGAACTGTTTGAACTGTCACCCCGCAAAATGTCCACCAGATAACCTTAACCGAAGTCATGGACTATCGTGGACATTTGTACGGGGCCTGGTAGATGGCCTAATAATTGCGAAAAAATGCTATTGTTAAGTCATTTACCAGGCCCCGCACAAATACCCGTGATAGTTCATGACTCCGTTCAAGGTCCTCTAACGGGTATTTTGCGGGGTGACTGACAGTTCAACTGGTTACTTTTCCTAACTTTCATGCAACAAAACCATCCGAGATGACAACTTCACGCTGAATAGTTACAATTATTTAGCACTATAAAAGAGCTATCCAAATGAGGTAAATATAAAATGTTAATGTATAAAGGTTATATAGAACAGGTTGACGTTGATAATAGCGCCGAATTTTTTTATGGCGAAGTAATTAACATATGTGATGTTATTACTTTCCAAGGAAAAACTATCGCTGAAGTCAAAAAAGCTTTTCGAGAATCAATCGACGATTATCTTGCCTTTTGTTCGGATTCTATTAAACATCATATTCAAGAAGAATAATGATGATTTTCTCAACCTTCTTTTCACCGCAGCATAGAGAAAAACGCATCATCATCTTTATTGTCTCTCTTGCGTTGTTCATGGATGCCTTAGATACAACGATTATTAATACTGCCATCCCTGCCATGTCTCACAGTTTGCATGTGCATCCTGTGGATTTAAAAATCGCATTAATCAGCTATCTCATCAGCTTAGCTATTTTTATTCCGATTAGTGGTTGGATCGGCGACAAATATGGTATTAAACGGGTATTTATGCTTGCCTTAGCCATTTTCACTGTCAGTTCACTGTGGTGTGGTTATGCACAAACCTTATTTGAATTGGTTATCGCACGCAGTTGTCAAGGCTTAGGCGGTTCGCTCATGCTGCCCTTAGGTCGGTTAATTATCTTGCGCACTTTCCAACGTCACGAACTAGTAGAAGCAATGAATGCGGTGGTGATGGTGGTTTCCATTGGGTTAATGCTGGGCCCACTCGCTGGTGGCTTTATCACCGATCATTTATCATGGCATTGGATTTTTTGGGTAAATATTCCTGTTGGCATCTTAGCAATTGCGATGGCTTGGCACTGGATGAACGATACACCACCTCAAAAAGTGCGGCCGTTTGATTTTTTGGGGTTTATTTTATTTGGCGGTGGTCTAGCTGCGCTAACATTCTCGTTATCAGATTTAAGTGAATCTACCGCAAATTCAACAATAGCATTTGGCATCATGGGAATAGCTATACTCATGCTTGTTTGTTATTTTTTACACTCATACAAACAACCGCATCCGGTTATTAACATGACTTTATTTCGTCTGCGAACCTTTCAAATCTCCATTGTTGGCAATTTAATTGCGCGTTTAGGCTTTGGCGGTGTGCCATTTTTATTACCGCTGTTATTACAAATTGGCCTAGGCTATAGCGCGCAATTATCAGGTTTGTTATTGGTACCGATTGCATTTGGCATCTTACTGGTAAAATCCATTTCGTTACGGATATTGCGCTTTGTTGGTTATAAACGTTTGTTGCTAATTAATACGATATTAGTTGGTTTTTCTTTATGGACACTTTGTCTAGTGAATATGCACACATCAGTTTATCTGATTGCGGTCTTTACGTTTATTTTTGGATTTTTAATCTCTTTACAATATAGCGGCATGAATTCACTTGCTTATGCAGATATAGCGACAGAGGATTTGAGTGCTGCCACTAGCTTAGTCAGCACCATGCAACAATTAGCACAAAGTTTCGGTGTTGCTGCCAGTGCCTTATTACTTACTTATTTTTCATATTCGCCAACAGTCATTGGTAAACATTTAGCATTAACGCCCACTATATTCCATCAGACTTTCTTGGCCATGGGTATTTTTACCATTTTTTCTACGCTGATTTTTACGCGGCTTAAGGTCAATGACGGGCATCAAATGTTGACCGTGCCAGCACAAGAGAAGATTGCTACGCATTAAGATTAGAAAACACCCTCTCCCGCCC
>DATAXC010000326.1:0-4796 GCA_036266895.1 Gammaproteobacteria bacterium | reverse complement strand
CCCCACGCCTATGTCGTGGGGTGTCCCGTGTGGGCGGAATATGGGTAAAGGGCAGCGTGTCTACTATTCCCCCCCTAATACCCAACCGCACCGCCATCCGGTCGCCGCTTATCCATCGCACCAATCAGCGTCCCATCATCTTCAATTTGAATGGCAGCAACAGCACCCCAAAGAAATGTTTCAGTATTCGTAACGTAACCGATTTGTTGCAGTTGTTTCATTGTTCGTGTCGGTAACGCATAAGGCTCTAAACTAAGCGTATTCGACGTATATTGAAAATGAAAACGCGGTGCATCGATCGCTTGTTGTAAATCCATTTTATAGTCAATTAAATTCACTAATGCAAGAAACAGCGTAGTAATAATACGTGGTCCGCCTGGACTGCCTAACACAAAAACCGGCTCACTATTTTTCATGACGATCGTTGGTGTCATGGAACTTAACGGACGTCTGCCTGGTTGAATCGCATTGAGATCGTAATTCAATATGCCTGCTCGACTGATTTGATTGGGCTGTGTAGCAAAATCATCTATTTCATCATTCAAGAAAAATCCAGTAGAACCCGCAATCACACGGGCACCAAAAAAACCATTTAAAGTATAAGTAACAGAAACCGCGTTGCCCTGCTTGTCCATAACGGAATAATGCGTGGTATTAACATTTTCTTCATATGGGAAAACAGCCGGTGCTGGTGCTATATGCTGTGTTTTAATTTTCTTACTTAAGCTGGCAGCATAATCTTTTGATAGTAATTCTGTCGTAGGGTTGCGCATGAAATCCGGATCACCCAATTTATTATTACGATCGATAAAACCATAACGCATGGTTTCTGTTAATACACGAATATCTTCAGTGCTGTAATAACTGTGCGGTGAAAGTTGGAAATTTTCTAAAATATTTAACATTTCACATAAAACGATACCTGAACCGGGTGGTGGCGAGGTAATGATCGTATAACCATGATAATCACATATGATGGGTGTTAATGTTTCTACCGTGTAATCAGTAAAATCTTTCAGTGACAACACACCGCCATGCGCTTCGCTTGCTGCGACAATCGCTTTAGCAACGCTGTTTTGATAAAAAGCGCTAGATCCTTTGTTGGCAATCAAGGTTAACGTCTGTGCTAAATCTGTTTGAATTAAACGATCACCTATTGCTAATGGCTTGCCATTTTTCATAAAAATAGCGGCTACATTCGGTTGTTGACGAAAGGTATCGGTGTATCGTTTATACCGTTCTGCTTCATAAGCAGTAATGATGACACCTTGTTTAGCGAGTTGAATAGCAGGCGCCATCACTTGTTGTCGCGTCATCGTGCCATAAGTTTGTAATGCTGTATCTAAACCTAACACAGTACCAGGCACAGCAACGGTTATATAACCGCGTGCGCTGGTGTCGTCTGGCGGTGGCAATGCAGGAATCGTGGCATGATCAAATAGATGTGCATTGGCATGCAATGGCGCTTTTTCTCGAAAATTAATAAAAACATTTTTGCCATCAGCAAGATGAATTAGCATGAAACCACCGCCACCAATATTGCCGCAGCAAGGATCAATCACTGCTAGTGCATATCCCACCGCGACAGCAGCATCAATCGCATTGCCGCCGGCGCGCATAATATCAACACCAATTTGTGAAGCAATTACTTGTTCAGAAACCACCATGCCTTGCTTGGCAACAGGCGTTGGTTGAGCATTAACAAGCGTGGCATAAAAAAATAAAATGACCGCTAACAAATGACGAAGTTGTGTGTGTGACATACTGAAGCACCTATTTTTTTATTAAATTAATTTTTATTATTTGCGATCAAATGAATGAATAATTCTTCTAGTCGATTGGTTTTGTTGCGCATGCTGGCAATCGGGATGCCTTGTTTGGTTAAACAAGTAAATAAATCATTGATAGCTTGATCGCGATGAATTTCTACTTCTAAGGTTGAATCGTCTAAAACACGATAAGTGAAGCCGGGCAATTCCGGTTGAAAGGCCAACGGCTGCGTGGTGTCTAATACGATCGTTTGTAACATCAAACGGTTCATTAATGATTTTACAGTAGCTTGTTCAATGATTTCACCGTGATCGATAATCGCAATATTTTTGCATAACCGTTCGGCTTCTTCTAAATAATGCGTCGTTAAAATAATCGTTGTCCCTTGTTGATTAAGCGCAGTCAAAAACTTCCATAGGGTATGGCGTAATTCAATATCAACACCCGCAGTAGGTTCATCTAAAATCAATAATTTGGGTTCATTCATCAGCGCACGGGCAATCATTAATCGACGTTTCATGCCGCCAGATAAACGTATCGCTGGTTGATCATGCATATGCCATAATCCCATTTCTTTTAAATAAAGTTCCATGCGCTGCGTTGCAATTTTTTTTGGGATGCCATAATAACCCGCTTGATTAATTAAAATCTGTGCGGCAGTTTCGAATAAACTAAAATTCATTTCTTGTGGTACGATGCCAATCAATGATTTGGCTTGCATCAACGCTGTATCAAGATCATGGTCAAATATACGTACCACCCCTGAAGTTTTATTGACTAGCGAACAAATAATGCTGATGGTGGTCGATTTGCCAGCGCCATTGGGACCCAGTAAAGCAAAAAAATCGCCTTGCGCGACATTCAAATCAATGCCTTTCAATGCAGCGATACCGTTAGGATAGGTTTTTTTTAATTGATGGACGGAGAGGGCGTACATAATTTTCCTGATAATTGCTGAATCAATGAGCGTAAAGCTTGACCGCGATGGCTTAACGAATTTTTTCTGTCTAAGGGTAATTCAGCAGCCGATTTTTTTTCGGTTGGCACATAAAAAATAGGATCATAGCCGAATCCTTGTGTGCCACGTGGTTCGTGTAAAATAGTACCCTGCCAAATACCTTGGCAAATTAATGGCGTTGGATCGCTCGCATGTAACAAATAAATCAATACACAATAAAAATAAGCTTGTCGCTCATTGTCGCTGACAGTTTTTAATTCGGCGAGTAATTTTTGAATATTATCTCGCGCATCTGCTTTCGGCCCAGCGTAACGTGCCGAATAAATACCAGGCGCACCATGTAACGCAGCAACGACTAAACCAGAATCATCGGCAATCGCGGGTAAGCCAGATAAATGCGCAGCATGTCGTGCTTTAAGAATAGCGTTTTCGACAAAAGTATGGCCGGTTTCTTCAATATCACCAATGCCAACTTCTTTTTGTGTGACTAGATGTATCGATTGATTATTTAGTTTGCTTGCACGCGTAGCCAATAAAGCTTTTAGCTCTTGTACTTTTCCTGGGTTATTGCTGGCTAAGATAATTTTCATGTGATCGTCAAACTAATGCCTAAATTGCTGAGTGGATCGACTATCAAAATAATCAATAGATAGAGAAAAATGATAGCAAAAATCGGTGAAATATCGATGCCATTGATGGCAGGAATAAAACGCTGAAAAGGCCGCATTACCGGCGAAGTGATTTGATAAACTACTTGAATAATGCGCGAGCTAGGCTGTATCCAACTTAAAAGGGCACCCAAAATAATCGCGTAAAAGAAAGTTAAGATAATGAGTTTAATGCTATCGCTGGCAGCCAATAAAAGTAAGCCGAATAAATTTGGACCGCCAAAGCTGAGAAAGGAAATGAGTGCGAATTTAATGCACTCTAAAAAAAATACAAATAACAGGGTCGCGAGTTCTATCCGTTTAAAGTTAGGTGCTAGACGGCGCAACGGTTTGATGATGGGATCGGTGAGCTTAACGATAAATTGGGTTAATGGATCAAAATAATTGGCGCCGACATAGACGAGTATCAAGCGAATAATCAGTACAAATAAATACAAGTCAAATAACGTATTGATTAAAAACAACAAAGCAGCATTGATCGCAGTAGGCATGTTAGTGTATTCCGTTGAGTAATCAGGCTATCCCGCTAATTCTTCTGAGCGCTGCTTAGCGGCCAACAACGCTTGTTTAAATATATCGCGAATATGCTTTTGTTCCAATACCGAAATAGCTTTTTCCGTGGTGCCGCCGGGAGAAGTGACTTTTTGTCGTAATTCAGCGGGCGCGGTTTCGCTTTCCATGGCCATGCGCGCAGCCCCCAGCGCGGTTTGCAAAGTCAGTAGCCGGGCGGTTTCGGCAGGTAAACCCAGTTGTTCGGCTGCTTCTTGTAAGGCTTCCATGATCAGAAAAAAATAAGCAGGCCCACTACCGGATAAGGCAGTGACACTATCCATTTGTGCTTCGTCTGTTAGCCAGACTGCCACGCCAACCGCACGTAAAATGGATTCAGCCATATTTCGCTGTGCCGGTGTCACATGGGCGTTTGCATGTAACGCGGTTGCACCACAGCCAATCATCGCCGCAGTATTGGGCATTGCCCGTACAATGGCTGTTTGCTGGCCTAGCCACTGTTGTAAATTCGCTTCTCGAATACCGGCGGCGATAGAGATAATTAAAGGTTTTTGCGATGGTTGCGCGGTAAGGATAGGTTGTAAATTTTTAGCGACCTCAGCCAGCATTTGTGGCTTCACGGCTAAAATAATCACTTCGGCGGCTTGTATCGCTAAGTGATTTTCTTGGCTGGTATGAATATGAAAATGCTGTTGTAAGTAATCGAGTTTTTCTTGACTGGGATCGGCTGCCCATAGCTTATTCGAAGGGTGATTATTTTTAATTAACCCCGCAATTAAGCTGCTGCCCATGTTGCCTGCGCCAATAATGGCGATGTTGTTGGTATTATTTTGCTTCATTGGTAATGCACCCTCTCCCGCCCTGTCGGGCACCCTCCCCCGTAAACGGGG
>DATAXC010000320.1:0-3238 GCA_036266895.1 Gammaproteobacteria bacterium | reverse complement strand
GCCCGTTTGGTTTGCCAGCGGTACTGCATGTGCATTTATTTTTATGCGCGGATGGAGTGTATTACCAGGCATTTTTTTAGGTAGTTTTTGTGCTTATTATTTAGCAACTAATCACTTTTTTCAATCTAGCTTCAATGCGGGCATAGATGCATCGCAAGCATTTTTATTGCTGTGGTTCAGCTATCGATATATTAGTCCAACGTTAGTTTTTTACAGTACAAAAAAATGCATTCAATTTATACTATGCTGCAGTGTGTTGACCGCTATCGCTAGCTTGATGCGTGGATTATTTTATGATGCGGTATTTGCTGACTCTATTTTAATGTTTCAATTCTGGTTGCGTTTATGGCTAGGTAATTTGACTGGTATCTTGGTTTTTTCCTTAGCTATTTTGACTTGGGATTTGTATTTTTTGCAATTAGATAACTTTAAAAAAATAAATAAATTATTACTTATTTTTTGTTATGGATTACTATTGATTACGATTATCGCACTATTATTTAGTCGCACGCCTTTTTTTATTTTATTATTTTCTTTAGCGACTATGCCGATAATATGCTGCATTAGTTTATGTTTCGGCTGGTGTGGTGTGAGTGCAGCCGTTTTTTTGTTTGGGTTGTTACTCAATTTTGCTGGTTACTTGAATTTACCTGTATTTGCCACGCACCATTCGTTGACAATGTTAATTTATATTCAAGCTATTTTGGTGGTAGAAACGATAGTGGGGTTATACGTGGCTATTCGGCGAGCTAGAGATTTGGGAGAGACCACCCGCGATACCAAGTTGACAATCACGCCCATCCTGGTTACTTTAAGAATTGGTATAAAATAGCAAGGATAGCTACTCATGATTAAATTTTGGACATATATTGGCGTAAGTATACTTATTCTTTCAACCAGCGGATTAACCGGCTGTGCCACATCAACGCCAGGCACGTCACCCACCTTATCCCCGGATACGAGACCTACTTCACGTTTGCCTTCGCCTGGTAACCCCAATGCGACAGCGCAAATGCAATCTAAATTAATGGCTCCGCCTTCTTATTGATAAGTGTTCACGTTTACTTGTTAAACGTGAACGATCTGCTCAACATGAATGCCTTTAATAGTAGGACTATCAATAAATTTTTTTAGATACGCTACTAAAGGCTCACATTCGACTTTTTGCAGAGTACTGGAGGCATGATAAAATAATAGATCTTGCTCAGAACGAATCGCAATACCTAAGTGCGACACATTCAGATTTGTGCCATGACCATTCGGAAAGCCGGGAAAATTATCACGAATTTGCCAATTTGGCCTGACAATCACGATGACTGAACCCGATGGTATTTGGTTAAATAAGTCATAGTTGGCACTGCCATCCGGATTAAATAATTTATTTAATGGCAAATAAGTTAGCTGGCTTTTTTGTGCTTGGAAAGCGGTTCCTGCTTGTCTTAATTGCGCCAATAAAATGGCTGCTTCATGCTCTGTCGGCAACGGTGCTAATAAATGAATTGCTTTGAGCGGTTTTACTTGATACCAATTCGGTTTATCAATCACTGTTTCCGCAACTACGGCAATCGGTTGGTGATTTTCATCAACGATATTACTTGTAACATCTTTAATCCAACCTAATTGCTGCGCATTAGGAATCCACTCTAAATCAGTGAACCAATCTGTTCGATTGATGTAATCTACTGATAATGCGTGCTGATAGCGTATAGCTAACATATTTTGTTTGAATTGCGTTAAATTTTTTGCATGAATTAAAGCCAATACCGTATTCACATAAGAGACACAATCAAATTTATCGGTTCGATAGAAGGGTTCTTGCGAGTAGGGCGCTTGCGGACCTTCACCTAAGGGTTCTAAAAAATAGAGTTGATTTAAAAAAAAGCGACTAGCTGAAAGTAATAGATCCGACTGTTCTTTGCTTGTTTGTGTATAAAAATTTTCGATTTACTGATCGTAGGCTGCCATATCATAAGGTTGTACGCGAGTGATGTTGTCTTCATCAGTAGGCGATAATTGAATTTTATCACCCGTGTCATTGCTTGTATTCTGCATGGTTATAGATTCACCTTGTTGCGCCCAGATCGTGTTGGTATTTAAGAAGAAAATCAGGATAAGAAAAAATTTTATACTGAAATGATGAAGAAGTCGTCTCATTTGTTAAGTGCCTCACTATAAAGTACTCCCCTCCCCCACTTGTGGGGGAGGGGTCGGGGGAGAGGGTAGAACACTGGATGAACAAAAAATTACAACAATAATCGCTTTAACTAGACTGCTCATAAGCAGCATGTGTTTTCAGAAAATCTATTATTTCACGATCGTTTAAATGTTGCAGGTCTTTTTGTATATTATTCACCACCATCTTTTGAACATGCTTATTAAGATGTTGAAACAACAAACCATTCATATGCGGTGGTGTAATAATAATCAATTTTTCGTAGGCATTCGCGTTTCTTCCTTTATCCAATTCTTCAGCAATTTCTTTCGAAAAATGAGCAATTTCCACTTCTTTAGGCTCGGTATGGGGAGAATAAGCACCGCGTGCAGAATCATTTGCTCGATAATGCCCTGGCTTATCGGTGGTAAGGGTATCACTGGTTTTAAGCTTTAGCTCAGGGTGGGCTATTTCTTTTAAGAGAACGAGATGAGCGTGATTTTTCTCGTAACTGTAGATGCGGCATTCATTTGTATTGGCAGTGACAACCCATATCATAATAGTATCTCCTTAAGGTGTTCGGATATTAATGTCAGTTTAACATAAAAATAGCCGTTCTTATTAGCTGAGTTCAACTATTAGTTATGACATGTCCGGTATAGCTTTGTTGCATGAAAAACACCCTCTCCCGCAAACAGGGCGTTGTTGAATAAATAAATACCCTAGAGTTTTTTGCCTCTCTCCTTGTGGGAGAGGCAAAAACGCTAAGCCCATAAACTGGAGAGCGCCGCCCGCTGAATAAATTTGTATATATTTTGCACAAAAAATAAATTTCAAATGTTTGTTATTTTTAAGAGTCTCTTAAGATTATTAAGATAAGATGACGGCATCTAAATAATAGATCAATAGTTCAAATGCAACGGTCAAAAATCATCTGCATTTGTCTATTGACATAATTCACTTACAGTTCAACTTGAGGAAAAAACTATGCCAATTACCACAGAATTAGCCACAGACTACTTATACAGAGGTGTCAAGACATTTGATAGTAGAGCGATGCTTACTCTTAAGATGAAATTGGAAACG
>DATAXC010000003.1:0-10944 GCA_036266895.1 Gammaproteobacteria bacterium | reverse complement strand
TTTACCGAGGCGTAAATCGCGCAACGAAGCGAAAGAAGCGGCCATGCTATGCGCTACAGGTTTGAATAAAGTGCAGAGTGTCCATAATCCACCAATCAACATGGTACCGACACCAATATAACGAATATAATTACGCCACATATTCATAGCGATTTGACTAGCGGAATCGGTATCGACGAAGCCATAAATATGGGTTAAAACCGGCACACCAATGAGCCAGCCCAAGGTAATACCAACCAAAATACTCAGGGCAACATTAATGCCGACAATATAACCGGCAGCAATCAACGCAGGGGATAGGCCTAAGCCAAAACCATAAACGATATCGTTAGATTTGACCCAATACTTGAAATTATCGGTAAGCACTTGGAAGCCGGTTTGGAACAAGGCAATCAAAGCGCCAATACCGCCGCCCCAGACTAATGAGCGTAAATCCCCTGCTTCACGGGCGGTACTGGCTTTTAATACGTTGCCAATCGCCAATGCTTCGGGATAGCGCAAGGTTTTATCTTTTAACAGCGCTCGACGTAAAGGAATGGTGAATAACACACCTAAAGCACCACCGAGTAAACCAGTCGCCACCGTTTGCCAATAGTTAAACCCATCCCAAATGTGCAAAATGATCAAGGCGGGTAAGATAAAGGCAATACCAGCGGTCAAGGCTTCTCCAACAGAGGCCATGATTTGGATCATAGTATTTTCTAAAATGTTAGAATTCTTGAAGAAGCGTAAAATACCCATCGAAATCACTGCTGCCGGAATGGAAGCAGAGACAGTGGTGCCCACTTTTAAGCCAAGAAAAGCGTTGGCAGCGGCTAAGACGACGGTCAGAATCGTGCCAATAATCAGAGCGCGGATGGTGATTTCTGGTAAAGAGCGGTGAGCGGGTATGACAGGTTCTTGTTGGGATTCGGAAAGTGTGGTTTTTTGCTGGTTCTTGTCGGTCATCAGGCAGCTCCCCTTATGTCATATGGGCATGTCTAGAAATTGAATTTTTTGTGCTAGAACGAGGCGGGCTCATTTTTAAAAGCGGAGTTTATATCTCATAAATGAGCATTTTAAAAATGAGTCCAACAATGTGCTAGCGCAAAAAAGCAATTTCTAGGCATGTCCATACCAGACATTTAATAATTTGCGTAGCTCATCCGTTCCTGCGTTCCTTACCGCTGAAAAAACTTGCAAGGTAATGGGATTATGATAGCCGATTAGTTTGGCCGTCACCATTTGTTTAGTCTTCGCTGCCGCGCCTTTGCTCAACTTATCGGCTTTGTTTAGCAAAATATGTACAGCTAAGCCGCGGGTGGCGCAATAAGCCAATAATTGCTGGTCTAACTCTTTCAAGGGGTGGCGAATATCCATGACTAACAGCAAGCCTTTTAAGGATTGGCGCTCTTCAACGTATTGATTAACAGTTTTTTGCCATTGCAGCTTGGCTGCTAACGGCACATTGGCAAAGCCATAGCCAGGCAAATCGATTAAACGGCGTTGCTCATCTAACATAAACACGTTAATGTGTTGCGTGCGCCCCGGAGTCTTGCTGACCCGAGCCAGTTTTTTATTATGGGTAAGACAATTTAATACGCTGGACTTGCCGGCGTTAGACCGGCCAACAATCGCAATTTCAATACCTTGATCCGGCGGTAATTGTTTGACTTTCGCTGCACTTAGCAGAAAATACGCTTTTTGATAAAGTGACATAAATTTTTGATACTCACAGATACTCAATAGGAAGTCCCCATGATAGCGCATTCATTGAATCCAGCCCAGCGCGAAGCGGTACAAGCGCCACTTGGCCATCAACTGATTTTGGCTGGAGCCGGTAGCGGCAAAACCCGGGTATTGACCCATCGCATCGTTTGGCTGGTTGAACAGGAAAACATTTCCCCTTTTAATATTTTGGCGGTGACTTTCACCAATAAAGCGGCCCATGAAATGCGTACTCGCATTGATACCTTGTTACGGATGTCTACCAAAGCGATGTGGATAGGCACGTTTCATGGTTTATCTCATCGCCTGTTGCGTGCGCATTGGCAAGAAGCGCGTTTACCGCAATCTTTTCAAATTATTGATGCGGATGATCAACAACGTTTAATTCGACGCGTGATTCAAGCACTCAATTTAGATGAAGATCGTTTTCCACCGAAAGAATTACAATCGTTTATTAATAGCCAAAAAGAAGAGGCGCGCGAACCGCATCAAGCGGAATCTCATCATATTCATAGTCAGATTTTTATTAAAGTGTATCAAGCTTATCAAGAAGCTTGTCAGCGTGCTGGCGTGATTGATTTTGCTGATTTATTGTTAAAAAGCTATCAATTATTGTATACCAACGCAGAGTTACGCACGCATTACCAAGCACGATTTCGGTGTATGTTGGTAGATGAATTTCAAGATACCAATACCATTCAATATGCCTGGTTAAAAATGTTAGCCGGCAATGAGAGTGCGGTGATGATAGTCGGTGATGATGATCAATCGATTTATGGTTGGCGTGGTGCGCGCATTGAAAATATTCAACGTTTTGCCAAAGATTTTCCTGGTGCAAAGACAATACGCTTAGAACAAAATTACCGTTCAAGCGGCACGATTTTAAAAGCAGCGAATGCGCTGATCGCTAAAAATGCCGGACGTTTAGGAAAAAATTTATGGACAGAAGGTGGTGAAGGCGAGCCGATCACCGTGTATGCAGCATTTAATGAAACCGATGAAGCTTTTTTTATTGTTAATCGCATTCGGGAATTACGACAAAATTATGCATTAAAAGAGATGGCAATCTTGTATCGATCAAACGCGCAATCTCGTGTGATTGAAGAAGCGTTGATGCAGTTTGGTCTTCCTTATCGTGTTTATGGTGGTTTACGCTATTTTGATCGCGCAGAAATCAAAGATGCGTTAGCTTATTTACGTTTAATAACTAATCGTGATGATGATCCGGCTTTTGAACGGATTGTGAATACTCCGACACGTGGCATTGGTGACCGCACTGTTAGCGCGATTCGCGAACATGCGAAGACCGCTAGTATAACGATGTGGCAAGCCTTAGAACAATTATTGCAACAAACCTTTTTTAGTGCGCGCACAGAAGCTGCTTTGCGGCAATTTATGACATTGATTAATAGTTTGGCTGATAAAGCGACTTCGTTAGCGTTGTCGCAACAAGTGGAACAAGTGTTATATAGCAGCGGTTTGATTGAACATTATCGTAAAGAAAAAGGTGAAAAAGGTTTAACGCGCGTAGAAAACTTGGAAGAGTTAGTTAATGCAGCACATCAATTTACCCAAGAAGGGGTATCTGAAGAGATACCGACATTGGCGGCATTTTTAGCGTATGCTGCGTTGGAATCCAGTGATGAGCAAGCAGAAGAATATGATGATGGCGTGCAATTAATGACGTTACATGCAGCAAAAGGCTTGGAATTTCCGATTGTTTTCTTGGGCGGTTGTGAAGAAGAATTGTTCCCGCATTATTTCGCGATGCAAGATCCGAAGGGCGTCGAAGAAGAGAGACGGTTATGTTATGTTGGCATGACACGCGCGATGCGTAAATTATTCATGACTTATGCCGAATTACGTCGCATGCATGGCAAAGAAGCGTATCATCGCCCATCCCGATTTTTACATGAAATACCTGCGGAATTAGTTGATGAAATTCGTTTTCGCACCAAAGTGACGCGCCCGCAACCGATTGCGAATAGTTATCAACCACAAGCGACGGGTCTATTCCGTGTGGGCCAAGAAGTGGAACATCGGGTGTTTGGTGATGGTACCGTGCTCGCGTGCGAGGGGGATGGCGATGAAATGAAAGTGAAGGTACGATTTGCGAAAGTAGGTACGAAAATGCTGATCGCAAGTTATTTGCTGGCGAAGTGAGAGGGTTTGTTGTGCTACGAGGCAAAGTACATTGGGAAGGTACTGACAATATCTAGGCAATAAAGATAACCATGAATAAAACATTAAAAAAATTATTATTTTTACTCGATCCCGAGCAAGCGCATGATGTTGCGTTGCATAGTTTAAACCTAGCTTATCGCTTGCGGCTAACTACCTTAATTGCAAAAACTGCCGCTCCTTATCCCTGTACAGTCATGGGTATGACCTTTCCTAATTCGATTGGTCTTGCTGCAGGACTCGATAAAAACGCGGATTATGTCGATGCCTTAGCATCGCTCGGCTTTGGTTTTATTGAAGTGGGAACAGTGACACCGCAGCCGCAAGCTGGCAATCCGCGGCCCCGTTTATTTCGTCTCGCTAAGCAAGAAGCGATTATTAATCGCATGGGATTTAACAATAAAGGCGTGGCGCATGTCGCACAACAATTAGCGCGCGTACGTTATCGCGGCATTTTGGGCATTAACATCGGCAAAAATAAAGATACACCGTTAGAACGTGCAGTAGACGATTATTTATTTTGTTTTCAGCAATTATGGCCATATGCCAGCTATATAACGATTAATATTTCCTCCCCTAATACCGCAGGATTGCGAAATTTACAACAAAGCGAATTATTGCGTGAATTACTCATTACTTTAAAGAATGCACGGCAAGCTGTGTATGAGCAACAGCAAAAATATGTCCCTTTAGTCGTGAAAATTTCTCCGGACATGACTGAGGAAGAAGCGCATGGCTTAGCAGCAATATTATTAGAACAACATATTGATGGCGTTATCGCAACGAATACCACGACGACACGAGAGGGCGTTGCGGAAGAGCAAATCGCACAAGAAAGCGGTGGGTTAAGCGGTAAGCCTTTACAAGCACGTAGTACGCGCACTATTCAATGGTTGGCTGGGCAATTACAAGGCCGCATTCCGATTATTGGCTGTGGCGGCATTATCGATGCCGCCTCTGCAAAAGAAAAGCGTGATGCAGGTGCCAGTTTATTACAAATTTACACGGGCCTCATTTATCGCGGCCCGGGGTTAGTACGAGAGCTGGTGGACAGTCTAGTAGACAGTTCGGTTGCCGTTTAACGTTTGCAAACTTTTGCCATCACTAAGCCTGCCAAAAACCAGCCAATTAACATATCCGCAATCATGACTAAGGTATATTGGATATCGAAACGCAGCCAATTCCAGCCAGCCAGCGAGGTAATCAGTGCAGCAGCTAACGCAAACGAAACAACAAACGCTACCCGGCCAATATAATTTAAACCAGCGGTTTTGCTTAACATCCAAGCCACAAAGCAGGCAGCTACTATCGAATAGGCCAAGGCAATGATCATCGATAACCACATTGGTTGCATGCCTTCTAAGTGAATAGAAGCAAATACCATCGGTTCTTGTGCTTGTGAGGCGGCAGGCGGTTGCTTGATTTCAAGACCGCTATCGGTTGTTTCGGGATGGATGGAAGGAAAGAAATAAATGCCGGATTTTGATACATTTGCCATCATGGTGTTGACGACCGCTTGACCATCTTTGAAAGAATGAATGGTTTGTTCATGCCAGGGTAATGCCATCCAAGAGACGGCGCTCCAAATAAATAATACGATACCCCCTAAAATCCCCGCCTTGATGCAAGTAGACATGGTTCATGCTCCATATGAAATTAGTAGAAGGTAAAATTTTAGCCTATTTTGGGGTGGTTGTCATGGGGGATAGAATGTCAATGGTAGAATATCAATAACCCTCTCCTGCCCTGTTGGGCTTCGCGAGCTCAGCCCAACCTACAGACTAGATTATTGTGATACAATGTGCTACAATTAAAATATGACTAGGAACCATTTTATGAAACGTGCCAGCAGCATTACCCACATGAAAGATAGTTTTGTTCATTCGCGAATTGATAAGAATGACAAGGCTCGAGTGTCTTTTATTTTAGATGAAATTGGTTTAAATGTGAGTGATGCCATTAGGTTATTTCTTAAGCAGGTTATTATACGAAAGGGATTGCCTTTTTCAGTATGTATACCTAATGCTCAAACAATCGCTGCTATGGAATCTGCTGAAAAGGGGGAAGATTTGGAGCCGGTTACCTTAGAGCAATTGCATTCACAATTTCAAGCGTATCGAAAAAAACCTGTAAAAGCATTAAAGAAAAAAAGAAGTTCTAAAAAATAAATAATCTGGATACCCCTTGTTGAAAATAGTGCAACACTCCAAATTTAAAGCAGATGCTAAACGATTAGTTCGTTCTGGCAGTTTCAGTGACGCCGATGAAAAAAAGTTGTTTGACACTATGCGAATTATTTTGAATGGGTGCATCACCTAAAAACTATTTTTCCATTCCCGCAATGCATGCAATACTTCCACCGGATCTTCCAACTTTTTCCCCATTCCTACCCTCTCCTCTACTGCCTGTCTAACATCAGATACATGGCAACGTAAAAAAGGATTAATATTTTTTTCTTCCTGCAAAACAGCGGGCAATGTGCATTGATTGGTTTCACGTAAATTTTTTACCAGCGCTATTTTTTCTTTAATCGCCTGATTATGCGGTTCAACGGTTTGTGCGAAAGCTAGATTTTGTAAAGTATATTCATGACCGCAATAAATCCTGGTGCTTTCATTAAGCTGTGCTAGCTTACTAAGCGATTGATACATCATGCAGGGGGTGCCTTCAAAAATTTTACCGCAACCCGCGCTAAATAAGGTGTCCCCGCAAAACAAAGCAGCGTCATCGTAATAGGCGATATGATCTAGCGTATGCCCTGGTATTTCTAGTGCTTTGAATTTAAAGTTACCACAAACAATGTCATCCTGTTCTTTTACTGGTTGATTGATATATTTGATCGAACTTAAATGTGAACCAACTACGGGCAGATCACCCGCGTAATGTAGTAATCCAGCAATGCCGCCGGTATGGTCAGCATGATGATGGGTGATTAATATGCCTGCTAGAGTTAATTGTTGTGATTTTAATACATTAATTACTGGCCGCGCTTCGCCTGGATCAACGATCCAAACGTTTTTATTGGTGGGGTCAGATAGCATCCATATGTAATTATCTTTCAATGCCGGTATGGGGATGATTTGTTTTGCGGGTTTTGTTGATAGAATCATATTTTAGGAAATTTTATTATAAAGTCAGTAGATTCATCTTTGATAGCTTTGCAAAGAATATTGCCTCCTCTTTGTAGTAGCGCCAGACGGCAAAATCCCAGGCCGGGGACTATCTTGTCATTTTGCGTAGAAAAAAAACGCTCAAATACTTCAGCAAGACCAGTTTCTTCTAATCCGTGAGCGGTATCTTGGAAATGTACTAAATTGTAATTATCTCCTTCTTCCGTCCAAATATTAATTTCACCTTTTCCTTCTTTTTCGATAAAATTTAAAGCATTTATGATTAAATTGTCAAATAAAAACTCTATAAAAATCGGAGCAAATTGAAACTTAAAATTATGGCTGCATTCTATGTGCAACAAAGCGCGTTCTTTTTCATTCGTTAAAAAGTGATTCTTTACGATGTTTTCCAAGCAATCTTGAATATTTAGTTGTTTAGTTGCTTCAGAGGTTGCAAATAGTTGTTGATTATAAGGATGTAAAAGGTTAATAAAATCCAGTATTTCCGTTACTTCGCTTTGAATTTCTGGAACTAGCATTTCTTGCGCTGCGGTTAAATGTCTTTCACTGATACTGGCTTCCATTAAGTTATTTTCAACGGCAAGTTCATAACCTTTAACTAGATTACCAAACATATCTTCTAAATGTTTACCTGTCATACGCAATGAAACCAATGGTGTTTTTAAATCATGGGTAATGCAATCCACCATACGAGACCAAGCTCTACCTACCTGGTCGAGGTGGTGTTTGTCGATGGAGGCAATGGGTTGAGAAATAGAAGTCTTATCAGTCACTTAATTACTCTCAATAGGGTATTTTTTATCATAACAGATAGAAAATATCGGTCAAGTTAATTGCGAAGTGGCTTTTCTAGCATAGAGGCATCCCCAAATTTGGGTAGCTATTTTTAGTAAAGCCTTTTAAAATATGGATATCTTATGCACAATATTATAATAAAATAAATACAGATATATAGAAATGAGTTTTGTCTTATACTTCCGGCCAAGATTGATAGTCGTCCTATAAGAAATGCATTTTTGTGTATAGAGATAGAAATTCAAAAAATAATAAATATTTAATTAAGTTTAGCTTGAAAACAGACTTTTTTATTTTTTATCTCAACTAAATAATCACAGTGAATTATGCAGCGAACTTATATTGCACATAATAGTTTATTACCCTTTTATTTGGCATGGCAGTTGGCGCCAAATAATTGTGATTATAATTTAAGCTTTTCCTATCAGTTCGAAAATAATGTAGATATCGATTTATTTATAATGAAACTTAAGGAGCTAGTCAAGCTTAAGTGTTATTTAAGGCAAACATTTACAATAAAAGAAGAGAAGTTAATTGCTTGTATCCATGATGATTTGCCGCCAGAAGTAAATTTTTATTCTTCGTCATTACCAGAGTTTGCTAAACTAGAACAAGAGATAGTAAAAAAACCGCATTATCTTAATAACCAATCTGCAATTAAATGTAATATTATTCATTTAGATGATTCAGGTAAAAATGTAATCATATTTAATATTCACCATATAATTCTGGATGGAAATAGTTTAAGTCGTTTCATGCATGATTTAAACCAGTTGTTAGCAAATGAGGCAGTAATTCAAGAAGAAGCGGAGAGCTATATTGCGCGAGTAGAAAAAGAACCTACTTTGCAAGCCGAAGATAAAAATAATATATTTATTGCTTATACTGAAAAAATAAATGAAATTGTACAGAACATTACTTATCCTGCTATCAATAATAGGCATGTGGTATTGCATTATACTGATGTTTTGCCTAATGTGATTAGGAAGCAGTTAATGCTTTTCAGTAAAGCATATAATATCAGCCCATTTAATTTATTATTGCTAGCTTGGGCAATATTTGAATCTAAAATATTTAATCAAAAATATGCGTTAATTAATTATCTTGTTAACGTGTGCATGGATAAAACCATCAGCGGCTGTTTTGTTAATTTGATTGCATTTCCTTTGATTGTAACAGAACAGGATACTTATTTGTCTCTTGTTCATGCTTGGCATGATGAAATTGCTATTTTAAAACGAGCGTCTAAAATAAAATGGGATAATAAATCGCATCAACATACTATATCGGGTTTTGCTCATTCGGGTTTTGCTTGTCTCCCGGATTTAGTTATTGATGGGCTGCATTATGTACCTAAAAGTTACCCGCAAATTGCTAATGCAAATCTAAATATTAAATATTGTCAGCAGGAGAACGAGATTTTTTTTGATTGTGCTATTGTCGCTGGTATGTTCCCAGAATATTTTACTGGTAATTTGTTAGCGCGATTTTTCAATTATTTAAATAAATTATTAAATGATGCGCGCACGCCATTAATTGATTCAGGGATCACCTTTTCTTTAGAGAAACAACAGATTTTATATGATTTTAATAATACAGATACGGTGAATTTGTCAAATATGACCATTCATCGATTGTTTGAAGAAAATGCGATGACAACACCAACCGCTATAGCTGTAACATTTGAAGGTGAACGAATTACTTATGGAGAGCTTAATGAAAAATCAAATCAGTTAGCTAGATATATTAGAAAAAAATACCAAGTATTAATGCAGCAGGAATTACAACCTGATACCTTGATACCTATTTGTGTAGAACGAAGTCTAGCGATGATTATTGGTTTGTTAGGAATTTTAAAGGCTGGTGGGGCATATATACCGCTAGATCCTAGATATCCATCACGAAGAATAAAGTTTATTTTAGAGGATATAGATTGCAAGTTTATTTTGTTGCAAAGCTATTCAAAATTAAAATTAGAAAAAATTAATAAAAATATAAAACAAATCGTGTTAGATGAAATCTCTTGTCAGAAAGAGAGTAATAGAAATTTGTCAATTTACAATGAAAGCAATAAATTAGCATATGTGATGTATACTTCAGGTACAACCGGTACACCAAAAGGTGTGATGGTTGAGCATAGGAATGTTGTATCGTTGGTAAAAAATGTAAATTACTTTAATGTAAATCAATCAGATGCATTTATATTGCTTTCCGATATAGCTTTTGATGCGGCAACATTTGAAATATGGGGGGCGCTATTAAATGGAGTAAAACTGTTTATTCCTAATAATAGATTAGGCTTACTATCAAATGTTGAGAAATTTAAAGATATTATCAAAATTAACAATATTACTATATTATTTTTAACTAAAGCATTATTTGATCAAATTTTCATTTTAGATGAAAAAATATTTTATAAATTGCGATATTTACTGGTTGGTGGAGAAGTGTTAACTAAAGCTTTAATTGAGCAGCTAGCCGGTTCAAAATATAAACCAGATAATTTAATGAATATCTATGGACCTACTGAGAATACTACTTTTAGCTGTATTTATAATATAAAAAATACAAATATTAAATCTTCGCATTCCGTACCTATAGGCGTGCCTATATCCAACAGAAAAACGTATGTTTTAGATTGTAATAGATGTTTGTTGCCTATAGGTATTGTCGGTGAATTGTATGTAGGGGGAGCAGGTGTAACAAGAGGTTATTTAAAGCGACCCAGATTAACGCAAGAACGTTTTGTAAAAAATCCTTTTACAACAAAAAAAGATAAAGAAAAAGGATATACACGCTTATATAAAACTGGAGATTTAGTGCGTTGGTTAGAAGACGGTAATTTGGAGTATATAGGTCGCAATGACTTTCAAGTGAAAATACGTGGTTATCGTATTGAATTAGCAGAAATTGAAAGTGTTTTATCAAGTTACCCCGGTATAAAGTCAAGTACCATTTTGCTAAGAGAAAAAAAAGAGAATAAATACTTGGTTGGCTATTATTTGGCGAAAGATAAACCAAAAAAAGAAAAAATATTCAAATACCTGAAAAAAAATTTACCGGATTATATGCTGCCCTCTATCTTGATAGAATTAGACCAATTACCCTTAAATGTCAACGGTAAATTAGA
>DATAXC010000287.1:0-5718 GCA_036266895.1 Gammaproteobacteria bacterium | reverse complement strand
TTGCCTCTCCCCTTGTGGGGGCGTTATTGAATAAAGAAATACTAGTGCTTTTGCCTCTCCCCTTGTGGGGGCGTTATTGAATAAAGAAATACTAGTGCTTTTGCCTCTCCCCTTGTGGGAGAGGCCGACGCGTAGCGGCGGGTGAGGGGTAACCTCAATACGATGATACTGTTAGATTTAACTGGAATTTTAAAGGTGAGCCATGACTGACTATAAACAGACTTTAAATTTACCGCAAACTGAATTTCCTATGAAGGCTAATTTAGCGCAGCGCGAACCGAGCATTTTAAAAAAATGGCAAGAAATGTCGATTTATACGCAATTGCGTAGCCAAGGCAAAGGCAAAGATAAATTTGTTTTACATATGGGGCCGCCTTATGCCAATGGTCATATTCATTTAGGCACTGCGACGAATAATATTCTTAAAGATATGGTGGCTAAAACTGCGACCATGAGTGGTTATGATGCGCCATTAGTGCCCGGTTGGGATTGTCATGGTTTACCGATTGAGTTAAATGTCGAAAAAAAAGTAGGTAAACCAGGCGTAAAAATAAGTGCGACTGAATTTCGTCAAGCCTGTCGTGATTATGCAGCAGAATTTATTAACATTCAGCGCGAAGAATTTAAACGTTTAGGTATTATTGCCGATTGGGATCATCCTTATTTTACGATGGATTTCCATTATGAAGCGAATATCGTGCGCAGTTTGGCTAAGATCATTCAAATGGGCCATTTGCAAAAAGGCTATAAACCGGTGCATTGGTGCTTAGATTGTGCTTCTGCTTTAGCGGAAGCAGAAGTCGAATATATTGAAAAAATTTCGCCCGCACTCGATGTACGATTTAAAGTTGTCGACAAGGTAGATTTTTTTCAACGCTTTACGACGGTGCGTCAAGGTAGCGGCGATATCTCAATCCCGATTTGGACAACAACACCGTGGACTTTACCAGCTAATCAAGCCGTTGCTTTAAATCCAGGATTAGAATATGTGTTGGTGCAATGGGCGGGTGAACAATTGTTGATAGCGGAAGCTTTGTTATCCGCAGTAGTTGTACGTTACAAAATGGAAGATTACCAAATTTTAGGACAAATCACGGGTGATAAATTATTGAATGTCCAATTAAAACATCCTTTTTATCCAAGAAATGTGCCTGTTGTGCTAGGTGACCATGTGACAGTAGAAGCGGGTACCGGTGCCGTACATACAGCACCAGCGCATGGTGTAGATGATTTCTTGATGGGCAAGCAATATCATTTAATGTTAGATAATCCCGTTGGTGATGATGGCTGTTATACAGCGTCGACACCGTTGTTTGCTGGTTTGCATGTGAATAAAGCCAATGAAAAAATCATCGCTGAATTACAAGCGCATGGTAACTTGTTACATAGTGATACCATACGCCATTCTTTTCCGCATTGTTGGCGGCATAAAACCCCATTAATTTTTCGTGCGACACCACAATGGTTTGTTAGCATGGAAAAACAGGGTTTACGACAAATGGCATTAGCAGCGATTAACCAAGTGGAATGGATACCGGATTGGGGTAAAAACCGCATTGCAACCATGGTTGCTAATCGTCCCGATTGGTGTATTTCCAGACAACGTACTTGGGGTGTGCCGCTGGCGTTGTTTATTCATAAAGATACCGGCGAATTACACCCGGAAACGTTGGCATTAATGGAACAAGTCGCGCTATTGATAGAAAAGCAAGGTATTGAAGCTTGGTATCAATTAGATGCAAGTACATTACTCGGCAAAGAAGCTGCGGATTACCAAAAATGTTTAGATATTTTAGATGTTTGGTTTGATTCAGGCGTGAGCCATCATTTTTTAAAAGCACGTGCTGATTTAGCGTTTCCAGCAGATTTAGTGTTAGAAGGATCAGATCAGCATCGCGGTTGGTTTCAATCGTTATTACTCACATCAGTGGCCATGTACGCACCCGTTGCTGCAACAGTAAATGAGAAAGTGCAAACGACAACCTATGCACCTTATAAAGCGGTTCTCACCCATGGTTATGTGGTGGATGGGCAAGGGCGTAAAATGTCAAAATCTTTAGGCAATGTGATTGCACCTGAAGAAGTGATTCAAACTTTAGGTGCTGACGTGTTGCGTTTATGGGTGGCGTCAATTGATTATCGTAGTGAAATTAATGCCTCGAAAGAAATTCTTGCACGGACTACGGAAACTTATCGGCGTATTCGTAATACCGCACGTTTCTTATTAGCTAATTTAGCTGGTTTTGATCCAGTAACAGATTTAGTCGCAACCAAAGACATGTTGGCCTTAGATCGTTGGGCGGTTAATAAAACGCGTATGATACAAGAAGAAATTCTTGCCGCTTATCAAAGCTATCAATTTCATGTTGTCGCGCAAAAATTACATCACTTTTGTGTGGTCGATATGGGTGGATTTTATTTAGATATTATTAAAGATCGTCAATATACCATGGCAGCTAATAGCCGTGGACGACGCTCGGCACAAACCGCCATCTATCATATTATTCATGCGTTAGTGCGTTGGTTAGCACCGATTTTGAGTTTCACTGCGGAAGAAATTTGGCAGTTTATTCCGGGCAAAAAAGTAGAATCGGTAATGTTGACGACTTGGTATGATGCATTATCGACTTTGTCAGACCAAGAAGAAATGAATAGCGCTTTTTGGGAAAAAATTTGGGCGGTACGTGATGCGGTGAATAAAGAAATTGAAAATCAACGTAATGCAGGTAAATTAGGTTCAGGGTTGGAAGCAGAAGTGAGTTTATATTGCGGCCCGCATCTGAAACTGCAATTAGATAGATTGCAAGATGAATTACGTTTTGTGTTAATTACTTCGGCAGCGACAGTGATTGCTGAGCATGCGGGGCCGATAGATACGGTGACCACTGAGGTCGCGGGTTTAGCATTGAAAGTGGTGCAAACTGCCCATGCGAAATGTGAACGGTGTTGGCATCGACGAGCCGATGTGAATGCCGATCCACAATACCCGGGTATTTGCGGTCGTTGTATTGAAAATATTACTAGTGCTGGAGAAGAGCGAAAGTATGCTTAAACTTTATTGTAATACTGGTTTGCGTTGGTTATGGTTAGCGTTACTGATTATCGTCATTGACCGCTTGACTAAGGAGTGGGTATTAACGCATTTAATTTTCGGCGAACCATTGGTGTTGCTGCCGATTTTTAATTTAACGTTGGCTTATAATACTGGCGCTGCTTTTAGTTTTTTACATACGGCATCGGGTTGGCAAAATATTGTATTGGGTGGTCTTGCTGTCATTATGAGTTTGGTTATTTTGTATTGGCTGTATCGACAATCAAAACAAGCGTATTGGTTAAATAGCGCGTTATGTCTTATTTTAGGCGGCGCTATCGGCAATGCTTGGGATAGAGTGAGGTATGGTTATGTTATCGATTTTTTAGACGTTCATGTGGGTGATTGGCATTTTGCTATTTTTAATGTGGCCGATAGTGCGATTAGTGTTGGGGCGGTGATGTTGTTGTTACATTGGATAAAAAATCCGATATCGCATTCGCCATAAATGCAAAATCCGGATTAAATGTTAATGGTTTTCTCGGCTGTTGAATCAAGCGCAATTGATGCAGCAGATTATAATAATTCAAATCCATTTGATTATACGCCCCATAAATAAATGTATTCATTTGCGGGCGGCTGGCATAAATAAAATCGCCGTTTTCGCCATAATGAAAGTTTGCAGCAGAAAAAGGGATAGCCGCGTGAGAAAGATGTTTGATATGTAGTTGTGGATAACTGCTGATACGATTCAACACTTGTGGACGAGTTAGTGTTGGTTGGGCACTATAGAGTAACAGTTGATTTTTTTGATTTGTAAATCGATGAAAAAAACGATAAGCACTTGGGCTGCAAATCGTCTCATCTTCTTGACTGGTGACCATGAAAATGGGACAAGACAACTTATGTTGATGAATACGCTGCACGGTTTCTTGAGCTAAAGCAGTGACTTGTAAAACCGGATGATAACCAATTGATCGATATTTTACATAATCAATTTCTGGACGCTCGCAGATCCAAATATTTTTATGATTCATCGCTGATAAGCGTTGCCAAAGTTTAATGATAGTAGTGGGTATTTTAATTTTTAGCGCCGGTGCCAGTAAAATTAATCCAGCAATACCGGTGTCTTGTAAGGCATGATGAAGCGCTAATGCTGCGCCAGTGGAATAACCTACAACAAAAACGCGTTCTACTTGAGTACGCAATGACTCTATCCCATAACGAACCGTTTTCAACCAATCCTGGTAAGAAACGGTTAGTAAATCACTGGGTACAGTGCCATGCCCAGGCAGTAATACCGAACGACATAACAACCCTTGTTGTTGTAGATGTTGACCGATTTCGCGTAACGAAAAAGGAGAATCGAGTAAACCGTGAATGAGTAAAACCCCACTCGTTGGTGATTTGCCATTTGCTGGTAGCAATTCAAAAGGCGTGTTAGCTGCTATGATGCGTTCGGTATCAGGCCCAGCTTGTTGTAAATCGATACGACGTTCTTTGATCATAGCGCGGCAAGCGCCGATATATTGCGCAAAAGATAACGTTGAATCTACTGTTAATAATGATGTGAGTGTGTCATTCATAGGGGTTCCGCATCATTCCTGCTTGCATGGAGACCATGAAAGACTATAATAGCGCAATTATCTATATTATTGCGAGCGTGTTATGAAAATCCGTTTACTTATTGCCCTGTGTCTATTGTTAAATGCGACTGTGATGTATGCAGCTGTCGGCGCGGGTGGCGTTGCTGATAATATTATGCAACCGGTGAGTCTTTTTTCTGACTTTATTCAATCGGCTTGTTTAGTGATTGGCGGTTCATTTGTATTTGCTTCTTTAGTTAAATATTTTGAACATCGCCGCAGTCCGTTAATGGTACCAATTAGTACAGTGGTGTTTTTATTGATAGCGGGGTTGGTATTACTTGCGCTGCCACTACTAGCGTTTTTTATGGAAAATGGCATGGAACATTCTTTATTTAGACGGCGGTAATGACATGATAAATTTCGCAGGTAAGATAAGTATACTTGCTGCAACAGTGATACTGTTGACAGGCTGTGAAGAAAATATGACAACAGCTTATTTATTGCAACATCCTACCGTTTTAAAAAAAGAAGTAGATCACTGTCAAGATAAGGAAGCGATTAGTGCATTGACGCGCTCATCACATTGTCAAATGATTTTTGAAACTGCAAAAGAATTTATGGAATTGGCTAATGCGCAGCAAATGGATCCAGAAAGTTTTGGTCAATTGATTTTGACCACAGAAATGGAAGGAATGAAGGCTAAACAAGAAATGCTCGCGACTGAGCAGATGTTAAATACCTTGCGTATGGAAAAAGCGAATGCGGAAAAAATGCGTGCGGCTGAAGAGATGTTGCAACAAGCGCAGCAACTTTATCAAGCTAAGTTAGAAAAAGCGAAAGTGATGCTGGCAGTGGTGGGGATGACTAGTCCGGAGTAGGGAAGAAAAGTCTGCTTCCTCCCCCTGCGGAAAGCCCTCTCCCCCGACCCCTCCCCCACAAGGGGCGTTGTTGAATAAATGTAAATACTAGCGTTTTTGCCTCTCCCCTTGTGGGAGAGGCCGACGCGCAAAGCGCGGCGGGTGAGGGGTGATTCGTCTCCGCAAGACGCAAAAGAGGAAGGAAAAGTTTGTTACTCGTGAACGTGCCCGCGTGCGTGCC
>DATAXC010000259.1:0-2919 GCA_036266895.1 Gammaproteobacteria bacterium | reverse complement strand
GGCTGATGCCGGCTAATGAAGCGGCATATTTTAAATTAATTTGTGTGCCGATATCGATTTCAGCGAGATAAGGTGCATTGCGTACCGGCGGTAATTTAACTGGATAACGCTCGGGATGGCTAATAATAATCGCCAACGCTAATAAACTGGGTACATAGTCTTTGGTTTCGCGGGCGACTGGTAAAGACCAAAAATCGATATGACGTGCATCGCGGACATTGCGTTTAATCGCCGATAAAACATTGCCTTCACCGGTGTTATAAGCCGCTAACGCATACAACCAATTGCCTTCAAAAAAGTTTTGCAAATAGGCTAAATAATTAAGCGCGGCTTTGGTAGAAACAATAATATCACGCCGTCCATCATACCAAAGATCTTGTTTAACGCCATAACCGGTAGCCGTATTCGGCATCAATTGCCAAATACCCGCTGCGCCCATATGCGATAAGCTGAAAGGATTATAACCACTTTCTACGATGGGGATGAGCACCAGTTCAGCGGGTAAATGGCGCTTTTTGACTTGTTGGGAAATATAGTAAAGATAGGGCGCCGCACGGGCAGCCGAGCGTTGTAAGATACCTTGGTTATTCATATACCAATTGATTTTTTCTTGTACAGCAGGATGAGACTCATAATGTGAAAGCGTAAACGATTCGCGTAACACATCCCATAAATCGTCTGCATAGTAATAACGGCTGATATCGTCTGCAAGTTTTTGTTTATGTTCTGGCGATAAGTGCATGCTTTTATGATAGGTTTGAATACCTTCGGCACTGGGCATCACACCAGGCATAGCCATAGCGGTACTGCTGAGGCAAAGCCAGCAGAAGGACAGCGCAATTACTATTTTAAGAACGTATGCATTGGACATGGTTGGTAGCTGAAAGATTATGAGCATGCTATATTAGCACAGGCGTTTCTGCTAGGAAACGTGACCATTATACGATTAAATCTGGAATTTTACCCTCTCCCCGTTTACGGGGGAGGGTGCCCGAAGGGCGGGAGAGGGTCTTTACTGCATTCATGCAACTTGGAGGGAAGTTTTGGCATACCATAGTTACCGTACCTTGCAACATTGGGATCATTGGCTAGCGCAAGAAGCGTTGGGCAGTGCGTTATTGAATGCAGAAAAAAAAACTTTATCTCCTTTATTGAGCCAACATTTTGGTAAACATGCAGTATTAATTGGTGTGCCACAACAAGCGAGTCTCGGTGAGAGCACCCCTTTAACTTATCATACTTTAGTCAGTCCCTTACTGCGGCATGAGAAAACAGTACGTCATCATATTGAGTCTGATTTACACGAATTACCCTTATTAGCGGGGAGTGCCGATTTAGTTTTATTGCCGCATACCTTAGAATTTGTCGATAACCCACGTCAATTATTATCTGAAGCTTGTCGGATAGTTAAACCGGAAGGGTTGATTGTGGTTTGTGGGTTTAATCCTTATAGTTATTGGGGAATGAAAAAAAAATTACAGCGTAAATCGGTTATGCCATGGGCTGGCAATCTTATTTATTCGTATCAAGTTAAAAATTGGTTACAATTAGCCGATTTTCAATTAGAGCAACAACATACTTGTTTATTTCGACCCTTTATTCGGCAGCAAAAAATCTATCAACAATTACATTTTATGGAAAAAATTGGAAAAATACTGTTTCCAGCATTTGGCAACATTTATATTTTACTGGCGCGGGCAAAAGTGATACCGTTAACACCAATTAAAATGCAATGGAAACAAAGTTTAAAATCAATTCGTATTTCAACATCGACCGGTTATATTGCCAGACAAAACAATGAAAACAACTAAACATATACAAATTTATACCGATGGCGCGTGCCGTGGTAATCCTGGACCGGGTGGTTGGGGCGTATTGTTACGTTATGGTGAGCATGAAAAAATTTTATCCGGCGCAGAAACTTTAACCACCAATAATCGCATGGAATTAATGGCTGCGATTCAAGCGCTTACTGTTGTCAACCAAACGTGTCAAATTGATTTATATACTGATTCGCAATATGTACAAAAAGGCATTAGTGAATGGTTGAAAAGTTGGAAGAAGCGTAATTGGAAAAAAGCCGATCATCAACCAGTCAAAAATGCCGATTTATGGCAAGCGTTAGATGAGCAAGTGAGCCGGCATCATCATGTGAAATGGCATTGGGTGAAAGGACACAGCGGGCATCCAGAAAATGATTTAGTTGATCGAGTAGCGAATGAAGCAATTGATAAGTTATTAGGAGTCTAAGCAATGCGGCAAATTGTGCTTGATACAGAAACCACCGGTATACGCGTCGATGATGGACACAGGATGATAGAAATTGGCTGTGTTGAAATGATTAATCGTAAACCAACCGGCAAGCATTTTCATCGTTATTTCAATCCAGAACGTGAAGTAGAAGCGGGTGCATTGGCAGTACACGGCTTATCGAATGATTTTTTAAATGACAAACCATTATTTGCTAGTGTTGCTGAGGAATTAATGGCGTTTTTAACCGGTGCTGAATTGATTATTCACAATGCACCGTTTGATTTGTCTTTTCTTAATCACGAATTTTATTTGACGCGAAAGGGATGGAAGCCGATCACCCATTATTGCCAAGTGATTGATACTCTGGTAATGGCTAGGGAACGGCATGTTGGCCAGCGTAATAGTTTAGATGCATTGTGTAAACGTTATAATATCGATAATTCCAAGCGCGAAATGCATGGTGCATTATTAGACGCACATTTATTGTTGAAAGTGTATTTGGCAATGACCGGTGGTCAAAGCAGTTTTTTTGATGCATTTAGCGAAGCAACCCCGGCTCAATCAGAACAAGCCGCAGCTGTAGCGAATGTGGTGTTGTCTAATTATCAAATTAAAGTGGTTGCAGCGAGTGCGGAAGAGTTGGCCGCGCATGAAGACTATATTGCG
>DATAXC010000215.1:0-3225 GCA_036266895.1 Gammaproteobacteria bacterium | reverse complement strand
CCCCTCCCCCACTTGTGGGGGAGGGTGCCCGAAGGGCGGGAGAGGGTCATTACTCCGTTCATGCAACAAATCCATCTGGGATATTTAGTAGAGTTCTAAGCTCCCAAAAACGAGGAGCAAGAACTGCTAAATTCCGGGATGACAACACATATTATGATTTAATAAAAAGAGGAGCAATGATTACATGAAAACACTCAAAATGCAGTTAATTATCTTAACACTAGCCTTCTGTATAACAGGCTGCACTACCGCAATGTATTTCGATCCATCGCTAGTAGATGCTCAAAAACACCAATATGAATTTTATATTAAAACAGGTGGTTTTTCAGGTCCAGACACAGCAGATCAACGCGCAATGCAAGAAATAAATAAATTTATGGTGGCTAATGGCTATAGCAAGTTCAAAATTATTCATAGAATTTATAAATTTATTCCTTCTGGTTTTGATTATCTCGTAGAATTTTCTAAATAGGTAAATAGATATGAAAATAATCACCCGCTTAATCTTTGTCATTATGCTATCTTTTCTAGCAACGGCTTGCTCCGTACAAGTAAGCGGTGTGCATCATGCTTATCAACCCCCTACAGCAACGATGAATGTGGCTATTTTGAAGTTAGCTTCATCCAATCTTGAGGTTGTCAGCGTGGATAGTAAATCGTTTAAGATGAGTGAGATTAGATTGAATCCCGGTTGGCATGAAGTAACGCTGTATGTCGGAAAAAATAATTATACAGCTGATGTTAATCATATGATGGTTTTAGGCGCTTATTTTGATGCAAATACGCATTATTTGATAAAATCGACAAATGATACAGTTTGGATTGAACGTTCTGACGGCAAAAAAGTAAGCTCGGTTATTTCAACTATGCAAGTTGGAAAGTCGATAGGTCTATTGGCTTTATTAAAACTTAATGTTTAAACCGACATTTTAATTCACTTGGCATGATCGGACAGACATCTGTTGTTTGTCCAAAAACTTTATATCTCATATTGCCAACACCATCATATCCCCAATCTCTTACAAATCGGGGTATCGCATTAAGCATCAGGCCTAAAATACGCCATAACCCACCTAAATAGTGCAATAATTCAATCACCGCATCAGACTTCATGAAAATGTTCTTACCATGAATGAATACAATGCTATCAGGTAACTGTTTTTGCTGTTTTAGTAAATTCAGTTCGTCTGTTTCCCTTGCTAATTGACTAAATTGTAATTTCTTATGTTTATCTTCTGCAAGAATAAAACGGATGACACCATGACAAAGCGCGCAATTCCCATCATAATAAAGCGTGGCCAATTTTCTTGATGATGAATGCGATGACTTTCTGGACGTTGAAAGATAAAACCTAGCCAATAAGGTGTATTAATATTCCAGTGATAAATTAATTCTGCGATACCAGTGAGCGCAATTGTCATTGCTGCCGTTTCCGGATTTAGCCCTAATATAAGGTAAAGAATTGCGCTAGAAAGTAGGCTGTTTATCGTAATTTCCAGCGGATGTTTATAAAAGCTAGTGATGATTTCAATGCGGCGCGGACTGTGATGTAGTTGATGCAACCAGCGCCATAAAAAAGAATTACTGTGACGCCAACGATGCCACCAATAGTAAATGAAAGTGATAGTAATATAGCCGACGATGACGCCGCCAGTTGTTCCTAATGTAGCTTGACCTTGCCAAAGAGAAGGGGTAGGGTGAATGTCATTTTAGTGTGTTATTTGACCAATAATTTGAATTTTGGTCTATTATACATGAATTTTTCTTGCAAGTAAAAGTGCCGTCACGGAAGGCTTTATTGACGAGAGAGGATTATTGCTTTAACAATCCCTATCGATTATACTTTTCCCATACTAATTTACTATCGATGAGGTGCTCTTATGCAAACTGTGACTATTTCCCCCAAATATCAAGTTGTTATTCCTAAAGAAGTTCGCGAGGCACTGCATTTATTGCCAGGTGAAAAATTACAAGTTTTTTGCTATCAAAATCGCCTTGAATTTGTACCGGTTAAGGATATCAAAAAGATGCGTGGTTTTTTGAAGGGAATTAATACGGTAATTGAGCGTGATAAGGATAGAATATGAAAAAAAATGTGGTAGATTCTTCGGGGTGGTTGGAATATTTTGCAGATGCAAAAAACGCTCATTTTTTTGCACCAGCGATTGAAAACATTAAAGATTTGCTTGTGCCTAGTATTTCTCTCCTTGAAGTTTTTAAACATGTTTTGCGTCAATGTTCAGAGAAGCAGGCATTTGAAAGTATTGAATGTATGTTACAAGCGACTATTATAGATTTAGATATTGAAATATCACTGAGTGCTGCAAAATTAGGCGTTCAGCATAAGATTCCTTTAGCTGATAGTATTATTTTGGCAACAGGCTTAGCTTACGAAGCAACCATTTGGTCTCAAGATGCTGATTTCAAAGGATTGCCGCAAGTAAAATATATTAGTAAAAAATAGAATATAAGCTACTCCCGCTTCACAAATGTACTATCTTGGTATTCATGAAAAGCATGTTTCAATTCTTCATGCTAGATGACATATGCTTACCTTTATTTGTGCTAAATTAATATGTCTACATATAAAACAAATTAAAGGTTTTTGCAAGAGATTTGGTAGAGTTTAAATTTAGGCAGCATAAGAAGTAGGACTAGTTAAAGCCTACCTAGGGAAGATGTAGGGTGGGCAAAGCGCAGCGTGCCCACCATCAGAGCTTACTGTGCTTTTTGTAAGTCATTCATATTTTCATTTAATTCTTTCATTTTTGCGCTGCGGCATGCTTTAGCAGTATCGGCATCAACTGACACATTCGCCACGCTTTTCCCTAACATAACTGGCTTCATACAATCGTGCCAAAATTCTTTGCCGGCCGCACCATTACGCGTATACCCAGCATTTTTACATGCTTTGGCGATAGATTCACATGCTTTATTATGATCATCTGCAAGAACAGGTTGAGCCACAAGCATAGCAACTGCTAATATGTAACCATATTTTTTTACCATGTTTTTCTCCTTGGGTTAAATTTTCCATTATCTATCTATTTTACGTAGTTGCAGTTTTATTGCAATATTTATCTGTGTATCCGCTAATTTAACCACCCTCTATTCATCCAGCGCAATTTAATTTACAGTTGGTATCAATAAAGATTTATCAATTTTATAAGGGAGTAATTTTTCATAATCATCGATAGTTTGACATAGTGGCAGTGCATTTAACAC
>DATAXC010000214.1:0-3016 GCA_036266895.1 Gammaproteobacteria bacterium | reverse complement strand
GAAATCAATTGCCCCACCTTTAATTGCTTTAATTGCCATCGGGATGTCACCATGTGCTGTAATAAAAATAATCGGCAATTCATAATGCGCTTTTTTCAACGCTTCCTGCAAATCAAGGCCATTCATGCCAGGCATCCGAATATCAGCTACAATACAACCTTTGGTTTTTGATGTCAGCTTTTCCATGAATTCATCAGCACTGGCAAATACTTCTACTGACAAATTAACTGAGGCGAACAAGCAGGCCAATGCTTGACTGACTTCATAATCATCTTCAATAACAAACACAGTCGCATTATATTTCATAGTCGTGGCACCTTTCTTGAATAGGAAGGGTGAATAACAAACAAGCGCCTTTTTCTTGCGGAAGATCCGCAAGCCATAATGCTCCGCCATGTGCTTCAACAATATTTCGCGAAATGACTAAGCCAATGCCGGTACCATAGCCTTTTGTCGTAAAATAAGGCTCAAAGATTTTTTCATGCAATCGCTGTGGAATACCCGGACCATCATCTTTGACCTTCACTAATATTTTATTATCATCTAGCAAAGAAGTAGAAATGGTAATAACCGGTGAAGTGGTTAATGATTCGCGCATTGCCTCTAAGCTATTTTGGATTAAATTGATAATAACTTGCTGAATTTGAATTTTATCGAAATTTGCCTTGGGTAAATCGGCTTGTAACTGCAAAACAATATTTGTTGAAATAGAGTTATAACCTAAAAATTCAACCACTTCTTTTATTGCGACATTAATATCAGCCAATTCAAGATGCAATCCTTCTTTTTTAATTAAATGCTTAATGCGATTTAAAATATTTCCTACTCGCTCACATTCTTTCAAAATTTGATTCAACATGTTCAGGGAGTTTTCCAAGGTAATTTTATTGTCCCTGACTTGTGAAATCAAAAGTTGTAAATAAGTAAAAATGGCGGTTAAGGGTTGATTAATTTCATGCGCAATAATAGAAGAGACTTCTATCATTAATGTATTGTTTTTTATTGCATCTAATGTTGATTGGTTTTTCTTGGTATTCTTTTTAATCGATTGCCGATAAAAATTATCGAACGGATGAATGCTGAGTTCAGACTTTTCTTGACTCAATACACAAGAACTTAAATCAATATATTTGATGCTCTTGGTGGCTGGATCTATCCAAATCGTATCAGGAACAAAATCCGTATCATTTATTTTATTCACTTGCAAATATCTGGAAGTATCGACTATTTGCTTAACGATAGATAGAAAACCACTCATGCTCAAGGCATGGCTGGTAATATATTGCCGTAATGATATACCTTGAATATCTTCCAACACTAAATAAGGCTTTTCATTTTCCTTACCTAAGGAAATATAAGAAATGAGATTTCTATGAGACAAAGACTTGCCTAATGCAAACTCATTTAATAATTCCTTTTCAGCATGCTGATTGGCTTTTGGCTTGAGTTGTTTAATAATATAGGTATGTTGAGACGAGGTATCTTTACACCGTGAATACTGGCAATACCTCCCCTCATAGAGAGTTTCAATGTAAATATAGGGCTGTATATTCATCGGTATCGACAGAGTTCAATTCATTTAGTGTAATTATTTTCCTCGTTTTCGTTCTGCGTTAGATTAAAGTTGTATTTTAACTGCGTGCTAAGTATATTTTATTATTCTTCGCCGGTCTACCTATGGTTAACCTTATTTTTTTAAAGGATAACCGCACATCCGCTGGCAGATAAGTTAACCTGTTTAAGTTAAATCATGCCTTCCAAATAATCGGAATAAGTTTAAAGTTATCACTCAGTTAATAGCAGAAGAGTGAGCCAAAAAACATGACCGAAGAAGATACTATTGATAAACCATATAGAGTAATCAAGTTAGAACCAAACACGTTAATAGATACAAATTTGAACAAAAAATTAATTGTCAACAAAAAAACATACATACAAAACAAGCACTTGCGGATCCTGCAAGAAAAAAAACTCACTATCTCGATTTTTCTTCGTAATGGCATTCAATTAGTCGGCCACGTAGAATTCTTTGATCTTTATACAATTTTAATTAGAAATCCGGATCTAAGCATACAATTGGTTTATAAACATGCCATCACTTCTATTTTACTACATTAGATGACTGCTCCAGGAGAAAGTGATGTGCGTGCAGATGATGATTAAGCAGTCATTTACTGGCATTTTAGCACATAATGACTCTATATTACTGAAAAAGTATAGCGCTACCTTTGAAGATTTGCTCATTCATATGTTGATTTTGTTGGATGATTACCCGAATGCCCATGGATTCATTATCGATAACCGCATCAAGAAAATTATTTACCGTTGCCGCAGAACCACATGTTATGAGTAGCTTGATTTATTGCTTCTATTAATGATAACTTTCATCTCACAAATCATTCACTGTAAAGGAAAGAACATGAAATTTTCAGCCCTAGGGATAACTTTGCTGAGCTTATGTCTAAACCAAGCTTATGCATTAGATAACTCAACTTCATCAACTATAGGAAACCCAGCACAAATGCAAACTCCTACAAAAAGCCAAACAGACGGCCAAGCTTTTTTAGCTGCCAATCAAAAGAAACCCGGCGTAGTCACCTTACCTGACGGTTTACAATATAAAGTCATTACTGAAGGTAGCGGCAGCAAACCAACGATTAATGATGTCGTTACCGTACATTATGTCGGCACATTGATTGATGGTACTGAATTTGATAGTTCTTATAAACGCGGCCAACCCGCTACTTTCCCAGTTGCAGGCGTCATTGCTGGCTGGACAGAAGCATTACAATTAATGAAAGCTGGTTCAACGTGGGAATTATATATTCCAGCGAATCTGGCTTATGGCGAACGCGGTGCGCCACCAGTGATTGGACCAAATGAAACTTTAATTTTCAAAGTGCAATTAATTGATGTAAAGAAGTCGTAAGCTGAGTTGCATCTAATTTGTTATTTATTTTAGAATTCAACCCTCTCCCGCCCTGTCGGGCACCCTCCCCCACAAGTGGGGGAGGGA
>DATAXC010000212.1:0-5395 GCA_036266895.1 Gammaproteobacteria bacterium | reverse complement strand
CCCCTCCCCCGTTTACGGGGGAGGGGTCGGGGGAGAGGGCATTTTTTGCGACGCCACCACCAGTTACAAAACTTTACCGTCGTTTCAAATACACCAACAACAGCGAAATAGCCGCTGGTGTTACGCCAGCAATACGCGATGCTTGTCCAATCGTGGTTGGGCGAATACGGCTTAATTTTTGCTGTATTTCTATTGATAAACCAGGAATAGTTTGATAATCAATATCTTCCGGTAACAACATTGTTTCTTGTCGCAACGACTTAGCAATTTCATCAGTTTGCCTATCGATATAGCCAGCATATTTAGCTTGAATTTCCACTTGCTCTGCTGCTTTTTCATCAGCAACGCCGGGGCCAACACCCTCCAACGCAACCAATTGCTGATACGATAAAGTGGGTCGGCGCAATAATTCCATCACCCGATATTCACGAGTTAACGGTTGATCTAAATTTGCAGCTAATTGTTCGGCAGCTAATGTCGCAGGCCGCACAAACAACTGTTGCAATCGTACGGTTTCTTGCAAAATCATTTCACGTTTTTGTTCAAACTTCTGAAAGCGTGCCGCATCAATTAATCCCAATTCAAATGCTTTCGGTATTAAACGCAAATCGGCATTATCTTCACGTAATAACAAACGATATTCAGCACGACTGGTAAACATGCGATACGGTTCTTGCGTACCGCAAGTAACTAAGTCATCAATCAGCACACCAATATATGCTTCATCTCGACGCGGCGTCCACGGTGTTTGCGCTTGCGCATAACGTGCTGCATTGATCCCAGCAATAATACCTTGCGCACCCGCTTCTTCATAACCGGTCGTACCATTAATTTGTCCAGCAAAAAACAAACCAGCAATCGCTTTTGTTTCTAACGAAGGTTTTAAATCGCGCGGATCAAAAAAATCATATTCAATTGCATAACCCGGCCGCGTAATATGTGCTTGTTCAAAACCGCGAATAGAACGCACAAATTCTAACTGCGTAGCAAAAGGCAAACTGGTGGAAATCCCATTCGGATATAATTCGTGTGTCGTTAAGCCTTCTGGTTCGACAAAAATTTGATGCGAGGTTTTATCAGCAAAGCGCATCACTTTATCTTCAATCGATGGACAGTAACGTGGTCCAACACCTTCAATCACACCGGTATACATCGGCGATTCTGTTAAGCCCGCTCGAATATGCTCGTGCGTTTGCTCATTCGTGTGCGTAATGTAACAACACACTTGCTGCGGATGATCGCTGACTTGGCCCATAAAAGAAAACACTGGCGTTGGTGTATCACCATATTGCTGCTCCATAACGCTGAAATCAACGCTACGGCCATCAATACGCGGCGGCGTTCCTGTTTTCAAACGATTGACGCGAAATGGTAAATCACGCAATTTGCTAGCTAACGTTTTTGCCGGTGGATCGCCCGCCCGTCCCGCTTCATAATTTTTTAAACCAATATGAATTTTACCCGCTAGAAAAGTACCCGCGGTCAATACCACGGTTTTACTACGAATCTTTAATCCCATTTGCGTAACTACGCCGGTCACTTGTTCGCCTTCTATCAATAAATCATCTACCGCTTGTTGAAACAACGTCAAGTTGGGCTGGTTTTCTATGATGTGTCGTATCGCTTGCTTGTATAATACACGATCGGCTTGTGCGCGCGTTGCACGTACCGCTGGCCCTTTACTTGCATTCAAGATACGAAAATGAATGCCGGCTTGATCAGCAGCACGCGCCATCGCACCGCCAAGCGCATCGATTTCTTTGACTAAATGGCCTTTACCGATGCCGCCAATCGCCGGATTGCACGACATTTGGCCTAATGTTTCAATATTATGGGTAAGCAATAAAGTATTAGCGCCCATGCGCGCAGCAGCCAGTGCCGCCTCTGTACCGGCATGGCCGCCACCCACCACAATCACATCGAATACACTTTGAATATCTATCATGATGAAAAGATTCTTTATAGAGAAAAACCGGGCAGTTATGGTACCATACCAGGCTACCAAACTAAATAATAATCAGTCTCCTATGCAACCTACAGCATCAACCGATATCGTGATCATTGGCGGCGGCATTGCCGGCTTATGGCTATTAACGCGGCTGCGTCAAGCTGGGTTCCAAGCCATTTTATTAGAATCCACCGCTTTAGGCAGCGGACAAACACATAAGGCCCAAGGGATTATTCATGGCGGCATGAAATACGCCTTACAAGGCGTGATGACTGCTGATGCGCAAGCGATCAGCAGTATGCCCGCTCGTTGGCAAGCGTGCTTAGCTGGACAAGGTGAAATTGATTTATCTATCGTTCCGATTTTATCAACCCAACAACATTTATGGTCAACCAATACATTTGCTGCAAAATTAACTGGATTTTTTGCTAGCACCACTTTGACCAGCAGCGTGATCACGCTTAACAAAACCGATTATCCCAGCGCATTTCAACATCCCGCATTTAAAGGTGAAGTACTCGCATTAGATGAAATAGTCATTGACGTACCTGCTTTAGTGCGCACTTTAGCCAAAATCAATCAGGGTTTTATTTTTCACGTCGATGCAGTATTAGCGCAAGATTTACATTGGGATACGCAAGGACGATTACACGCTATTTCAATTAGTCGCGCTAGCAAGGCATTAACATTACAGACACAGCATGTGGTTTTTACTGCGGGTGCCGGCAATGAATTATTAGCTACTAGCCTGCCTTCTCCTGGTATCGCTATGCAACGCCGGCCATTACACATGGTCTGGGTAAAAATACCTTTTCAACACGCGGTCTATGCACATTGCTTAGGATTAAGTGCCAGACCACGCATCACGATTACCACGCATTATCATTCAGATGGTAGTTATATTTGGTATTTAGGCGGCGCACTTGCCGAAGAAGGCGTAACACGTACGCCTGCCGCACAAATTCAAGCAGCACGCACCGAATTACAAACATTGTTCCATTGGCTAGACTTTTCGAAAGCAGAATTTGCCACCTTTATGATTGATAGAGCGGAACCTTGGCAAAAAAGCGGTTTTAAACCCGATCACGCTTACTGCAAAACATTAGCCAATGTCACTGTTGCGTGGCCCACCAAATTAGCATTAGCGCCACAACTCGCTGATGATATCCTCCAAGAACTCGCTAAATTGGCTATTACCCCTGCAGCAAAACAACCAGCGTCATTAGACGCATTACACGATTGGCCTGCACCACCAGTAGCGCCTGCGATATGGGAATGCTAAAGTATCTTTAATACTTTTACTTTTTCAAACCAAGGATGGATTGTCTATGAAGCTAACTAACGTCATTTTATTCTTACGACGACAAAAACCACGATTTTTCTTAAGCAGTGCTGCGATTGCTGTCGCTATCACAACAGCCAGTTATGCCGTCACCACCACGACTAGCACAGATGCTGCTCCGGCAACCGCAGACTCAACCGCCAAACCCAATATCATTGTTATTATGGGCGATGATGTGGGTTGGTTTAATATCGGCGCTTATCATCAAGGCATTATGGCCGGCAAAACACCTAACTTAGATAAATTAGCCGCAGAAGGCATGCGTTTTACCGATTATTATGCGGAACCGAGCTGTACAGCGGGCCGCGCTAATTTCATTACTGGAGAATTACCGATTCGTACTGGTTTAACTACTGTCGGTCAAGCCGGTGCGGATATTGGTATGCCAGCACAAGCACCAACAATTGCCACCGCTTTACGCGCACTCGGTTATACAACAGGACAGTTTGGAAAAAATCATTTAGGTGATCTCAATAAATATTTACCTTGCGTACATGGTTTCGATGAATTTTATGGTTATCTGTATCACTTAGATGCAATGGAAGATCCGTATTGGCATTCTTATCCACCCGCTTTAAAAGACAAAGTCGGTCCACGCAATATGTTGCATTGCTGGGCAACCACTGCTGATGATGCAACGGTTCAACCACGCTGGGGTAAAATTGGTAAGCAAAAAATTGAAGATGCGGGCCCGTTGCCGCCAGAACGCATGAAAACCGTGGATGATGAAATTTTAGATAATACTTTTAAATTCATGGATAAAGCGAAAGCCGATGGCAAACCTTTCTTTATTTGGCTGAATCCGAGTCGTATGCATATCTTCACGCATTTATCCGATAAATACAAAAAAACCATGACCCCAGAAAATGGTTGGTATACCGAAGAAGCGGGCATGGCACAATTAGATGATATTGTTGGTGCAGTCATGGAAAAATTAAAAAGCATGGGCATAGACAACAATACCATAGTGGTTTTTACTACGGATAATGGTGCAGAAGTATTTACTTGGCCAGATGGCGGCATGACCCCGTTTGCTGGTGCGAAAGGCACTGCATTAGAAGGTGGCATGCGTGTACCAGCGATTATTCGTTGGCCCGGTAAAGTACCTGCGGGCAAAGTGGAAAATGGCATCATCTCTGGATTAGATTGGTTCCCGACTTTATTGGCTGCTGCTGGTAATACCACCATTAAAGATGATTTATTAAAAGGCAAACAGTTAGGTGGCGCTAAATATAAAGTTCATTTAGATGGCTATGATCAAACGAATTTAATTACCGGGAAAGGGCCTTCTAATCGCCATGAAGTCTTATATTTTACTGAAAGCAGATTAGGTGCGGTGCGTATCGATGATTACAAATATCGTTTTACTGATCAACCCGCTGGCTGGTTAGGTAATACGGTTACCTTAGATTGGCCGTTGATTGTTAATCTGCGCTTAGATCCATTTGAACGAACCAGCACACAAGCAATGGGGTATGGTATGGACTTCTTTGCGCATGAATTCTGGCGCTTTGTGTTCGTGCAACAAGAAATTGAATTATTAGGCAAAACATTTATCGACTTCCCACCAATGCAACCAGGTGCGAGTTTTAATTTAGAAGGCGTAAAGCAGCAAATTACCAATGCGATTAAGTCGAGACAGGGAAATTAGGGGGGGCATGACCTCGGGTTCCGCTGCGTGCTACCTAATCGTGACCGTGCTCGTGTGCGTGCTGAGGTATTCCCACGAATTTCTTTGTAAGTCGCTGAAATAATTAAAGGTTGCAAAAACAACCTTGCATCCGCTAGCAAGGGGCTGCGATTACACCAGCGTCGTTGAATAAATAATAAATAAGGTTAAAGCTTTTTGCCTCTCCCCTTGTGGGAGAGGTCACTGCCCCGCAACAAGTGCGGGGTAAACTCTGCTGCGGGTGAGGGGTGATTTTTATGAAAAGCATATATATTAGCAGACTATAAATTGTGTATTTTTTATAAATTAGAACATATTTTGAATTATTTGTTGGAAAGACACCCCTCACCCGCCGCCTTCGGCGTCGGCCTCGCCCACAAGGGGAGAGGCAAAAAGCTTTAACCTTATTTATTCAACGATGCCGGTTACACTCGAC
>DATAXC010000208.1:0-2292 GCA_036266895.1 Gammaproteobacteria bacterium | reverse complement strand
TATGGCACCAAGGGCCCAATTGAAGAAGTGGATTGGCAAGCGTGGTCACAAGCGATAGACATTAATTTGAAAGGTACCGTATGGCAATGCCGCGCTGTATTGCCGCATTTCAAGCAACGTCAATATGGCAAAATTATTATTTTATCCGGTGGCGGTGCGACTAAACCATTGCCACATTTAAGTGCTTATGCCGCTTCGAAAGCAGCAGTAGTGCGTTTCGCTGAAACTTTAGCAGAAGAAGTAAAAGATTTTCACATTGATGTGAATACCGTTGCCCCTGGCGCATTAAATACACGATTATTAGATGAAATTTTAACCGCTGGCCCAGAAAAGGTTGGACAAGCATTTTATGATCAATCGATCAAGCAAAAACAAAACGGCGGCACTGCATTAGATGTGGGCGCATCGCTATGCACTTTTTTAGCGGCGGCTGAGAGTGATGGTATTACGGGTAGATTACTTAGCGCTGTCTGGGATCCGTGGCAGCAATTACCGGAAAAATGGGCAGCATTGAAAAATTCGGACGTGTATACGTTAAGACGTATTACCCCGGAAGATAGAGGGATGGGTTGGAAGTAAAGCCTCGCTTCTTGGCGCATGCCTGGTATAATATACGATTCGTACTTCAAAAAACGAAGTACGAATCGTATATTCATGAATTTTATGCCTAACACGAATTTAATTCGTGTTAGGCACTTAAGGGGAGAATCGCGATTCTCCCCTTAAGCAACCCCATCGCGTAATGAACACTTGAAAATGCAAAATTCGCATTTTCAAGTGTAATGGATATATACGTAAGAAATTTTTTTGAGGGTATTTCAATGTTATCTATACATGAACAATATATTGTTAATGAAAAAGGTAAAAAAACCGCTGCGATTCTTCCTTATCGAGAATGGAAAAAAGTAGTTGCTATTCTTGAAGAATATGAAGATATTCGTGCTTATGACAAAGTAAAATCCAAGCCATCAAATCCTGTGCCATTTAAGAAAGCAGTAAAAAAATTAAAATGATTTCTTTATGAAATATGAAATATGAAATAGAAATTGAACGAAACGCGTTAAAAGTTTTGCAAAAAATATTGATGCAATTGAACGATTGGCATTGAATCCTAGACCAATTAACGCAAAAAAATTAACAGGACGCCCTGTTTGGCGTATAAGAATTGGTAATTACAGGGTAATTTATGAGATTACAGATCATATTTGCCATGTTTTAGTATTAGATGTAGGTCATAGGAAAGATATTTATCGGGATTTTTAATTATGCCAAATATCGCCATTATCGGATGTGGACTGATCGGCCAAAAACGAGCGCAAACCATAGCAAGCGCACAGCAGCATTCTTGCCGCTTAATTGCCTGTGTAGATAAAATTCCAGAACGTGCAGCGCATTTAGCTAAACAATATCCGCATTGCGAAGCGCTAACCGATTGGCGAGAAGTCATTCAGCGCGCTGACATTCATTTAATCATTATTGCAACATTGCATGCCAATTTAGCAGAAATTGCTTTAGCAGCGGTACAAGCAGGCAAACATATTTTAGTTGAAAAACCAGCAGGTCGTGCTGCGCATGAATTAGATGCGGTGATTACCGCTGCAGAACAACATAATATTTTAGCGCGTGTCGGTTTCAATCATCGATATCATCGCGCATTTCGCAAAGCCCGCGAATTAGTCGATACTAATCAACTCGGCGAGCTGATGTTTATACGTGCGCGTTATGGTCATGGTGGCCGTATTGGCTATGACAAAGAATGGCGCGCTGATCCCGCTTTATCTGGTGGCGGTGAGTTGATTGACCAAGGTGTACATTTAATTGATTTAGCCCGCTGGTTTCTCGGTGATTTTAGTGAAGTGCAGGGTTATGCGCATACCTATTATTGGGACATGCCGGTTGATGATAATGGATTTTTATTATTAAAAACGGCAAAAAAACAAGTCGCACATTTGCACGCCAGTTGCACCGAATGGAAAAATACTTTTTCATTTGAAATTTATGGCAAGCAAGGCAAAATTGATATCAATGGCTTAGGCGGTAGTTATGGTGTAGAGCGCATCACCTTTTACAAAATGCTGCCAGCGATGGGACCACCAGAAACTTTTGTTTGGGAATATCCGATGGCAGATGATTCTTGGCAAGTGGAATTAGACGAATGTTTGGCAGATATTGCCATGCAACGTCAACCGGCGGTGGGGTTGCGAGATGCACAAGCCGCGTTAAAAATTGTGGAAGAGGTATATCAATTTTCGGGGTTATAGATTTAATAAAATGTTGTTGGTTTGTAGCGTT
>DATAXC010000122.1:0-6221 GCA_036266895.1 Gammaproteobacteria bacterium | reverse complement strand
TAAAATTGAAAACACTCAATCGTCGATGCTTGATGATAACCAAGGGAGAGTAAATTATAGACCTATAGGCAAACCAAATGGTAATTATGATTTTGATTCTATAATGCATTATGCTGCTAACAATCCCTTAACTGATGGTAGGGTATTAACGCCATTACTACCGAGAACAGGAGAAGGTATTGCACGACATACTTATAGTGGCGGTAGTATAGGTAATACTAAAGAACTTAGTGTAGGAGATAAGCAGGCAGCTCGATTTTTAGCTGAAAAAGCAAAACAAGCTCCCCAAGATATATATGAAATGGCGCAAAAAAATTTTAAGTTGGCAGAGAAACAATATGTAGAAAGTTATCGTGGTATTTATAATATAAATAAATTTCGTTTTGAATCTCAAAACTCATTAAATTTGCTAGGGTTGGCGACAGATCAAATAGAATTTTTAGTAAATTATTTTAATGCTGCTTTGTCTCCAGAAGACAGAAATACAGTCGAGCAGTTTAAAATGCAAATAGAGGATCTTAAAAATAATCTAAATTTGGCAGTGAACAATGTTTCTCAGCCAGACGTTTCTAATAGGCGTTATTCTCGCGGTTTTTATTAAAATTATATTGCTATGGTAATTCGCTAATCCTATTTTTTTTAAAAAGGATGTAAAGTTAATCAAACTTTTCTATTTGTTTAACCTTATGTTGTTCAAGCCAAGTATCTAAATCTTCTTTTAGATAACGAATGCTATTACCAAATTTGACATAGGGTGGCCCACTAGTGCGATTTTTTCGGGGACCATTCATTCTATCTTGCCGTAAGAAAGAACGGCTAACACCTAAATATTCTGCTGCTTCTTTTTCTCTAAAGCCACGTTTTAACATAATATAATCCGTTACTGATTTCAAAAAGAAATATTACTAAGTCATTTGTAAACCAAGGTGTACAAATATTTTGATAAGTTCATCTCTTAATTGTTTCATTGAGAAATGAATAAATGTTAAGTAATGACCAACTAATTAAAGCGATTAAAATTTTAGGATCACGGGGCAATCTTATTCGTGCTCTAAATATTAGTCGGCAACGGTTAAATGGTTGGTTGAATGATGGTAAGTCAATGGGTTATGAGTATGCTATTGCTTTAGAGTATCTTACTCAGGGGGAAGTTAAAGCAGAGCAACTCTTGCCGCAGCGAGCACAAACATTAAAAAAATTAAAAATAAATGTTAATCCAGCAATTAATGATTTTTTCGTAAAAAAATTTTTGACTCTAAATGTTCACCAGTCGAGTAATTTGAAAGAAAATTTAATACATAGCTCTAGTATTAGTGAGCGAATATTAATGGGATTGTTATTGGAGAATCTATTATTATGCTATCAAAATCGCAAGAGATGTAAAGAAAAAAAATATGATTCACATTTTCTTAAACACCTTAAAGATTTTATTGTTGAAAGTATAGATATAAGTAGCCCTACTTTTTATAAGCATGCTAAACGAGTTGTTAAATATGGTTGTCTTAACTTAGTTAATGCAATGAACGATAAACATATTTCTGTTTTTTTTGCTTCTCAGATTGCTAATTTTTCCTATAAAGATCAAGAGCGTTATTTAGAAGAAAAAATCAAGCTAAAAGCACACTTACATCATCGAACAAAAGAAATGGCATATTTAGAAAAATATGTTTTTGCATTATTGAGTCAAAAAGGAAATGGCGCATGAGAGGATACTCAAAAATACACCCTCAATTTTGGATTGGAAAAACAGCTAAACAAATAAAATTACTCGGCGCAGAAGGATGGACGGTGGCGATGTATCTTATTACTTGTCCACATGCCAATATGCTTGGCATTTATTATTTACCCCTTACTTTTATTGCGCATGAAACTGGGGTGTCCTTGGAAGGAATTAGCAAGACCCTTCAAAGGCTCTGCGAAGTAGGGTTTTGCACCTATGATGAGCAAATGGAGTATGTATGGGTACATGAAATGGCTTTTTATCAAATCGGTGGTCAACTCAAGCAGCATGATAATCGCGTAAAAGGCATTAATGAACTCATTCAAAATATTCCAAAAATAGATTTTTTACCGAGATTTTTTGCAAAATACAAAACACTTTTTTGGTTAGAAAATTTTCCAGAAAATGCAAGGGACTTAGAAGTCTCTTCGGAGTCTCTTCTAAGCCAAGAACAGGAGCAAGAGAAAGAACAAGAACAGGAACAGAAAGAAAAAAGAAACACATTGTCGGGCAAGCCTGACGGTGTTTTGTCAAAAATAAAATCTAATAAAGAATTAATGCTTGCCTTTCCTGGCGCACCTACACCTCCTGCGCCCTCCTGCGAGTCACTAAAATTCCAAGCGATGGAGGTACTAGTGTTTTTGAACCAGAAAGCAAAAAGGGCTTATCGGCCGGTAGATGCTAACCTCAAGCTCATAATGGCGCGATTGAAAAGTGGTGCGAGTGTGATGGATTGCCGCCAAGTGATCGCCAAGAAAACCCGTGAATGGCAACATGATCAAAAAATGGCGGAATATCTGCGGCCAGCGACTTTGTTCAATGCTACCAAATTTGAGCAATATAGGGGGGAATTAGTCACACCAGAGGAGGATGCAAATTATGCAGAATGAATGCCCTGAGTGCGGCAAATCGCTTGCTGCTAAAGCAAAATATTGTAGTTGTGGTTGGAGGAATCCAGGAATAGAAAATTCTTCCACGGTGGATTATCGCTGCCATTATGTGACTTGTGGGCGTCGCTGTCCTTTACCTGGAGGTATTAGTTCATCCGTGTTTGGGAGTACATGGTATTGTGCTGGTCATTGGCGAACGTTAGATGATCCACAAGAAGGAGAGGCAGTTTTATTAAATGCTGAAAAAAATTATAACGACATTCTTAAAACCTACGAGGATTGGAGAAAAAAATTGCTTTCTCATCTTCATAAAAAAGGAAAAAACGCCAATGACACAAATAATAGAAATAGATGATTTTGAAGAATTTGATACCGCAGCGTTAACTTCTAATCACATGCTAAAAATTCAGAAAATAGCAAACGAGATTTGCTATTACTATTGCAATTTAGCACGTTTATATGCCCATGCTTCAGGTAATAAAAAGTTGGCGAGAGGAAGCACAGTGTATATTCGAACTAATCAGGATAATAAAAATCTATTATTAACTGTGAAAAATATACAAGCTCAGATAACAGATTTAGAAAAAAAATTCCGTGCACTTGTTAGATCATGGTGAGGATTTAATGAGAAAAAATTGCGAAGCATACATTGAAAAACGGCTTGAAGAATGGGCTGTGTGGTTTCTCAAATGTAGCTGTGTAGAAAATGGTTACCCTAAGAGTTCATCATTTAATTTATTCCAAATAGGATTGGGTATAAATGTAATAGGTGAGCATTTACCTGCTTCTTTACCTGTTAATGAAGAAGCAGAAGAAGTGGAACAGTCCATTAGGCAATTAGCTTCATATAATAAATTATTAGCTCAAATACTTCGACTACACTATTTAGAGCCTCGATTAAGTAAATTAAAAAAGGCCACTGCATTAGGTCTTTCTCATACTACTTATCGAATCTCTTTAGAAATGAGTAAAATGTGGGTTGGCGGACATTTAAGTAGTTGCTTTAAAAAATAAAAATATTTTTGTTGCTTTTTGAAAGTGCGCACTTTTATACTAAAAAACCGTAGACTGGTGGAAGTTTTGTTAAAAACCCAAGTTTCTGTAAAGTGTTGAGTTTTTTGTATCTACTAATTACTGAGTACCGTATGTTTTTTCATAATAGTTTGTCCACTTTTTTTTGTTTACTGCTCATAAGTTGTATTAGTCCTGTGTTTGCAGGCAATAACCATGAAATAATCGTCGGTCGTTACTTAACAACAAGCGGCAAAGCATTGCCAGAGCAAACCGAGCCGCTTTCCCAACCTTTTCAGGCGCATTTTCCTTCTTCAGTGAGGACGATTGAGGAGGCTGTACGATATTTATTATCGCCAAGCGGTTATCGTTTGGTAGGCAAGCAACATTTACCTGTAATGTCATGTGCTGTACTTTCTCAATCCTTACCAAACACAGTTAGAATGCTTGGCTTATTGTCTTTACAGGAAGGGTTATTGGCATTAGTAGGCGATCCTTTTATCTTGCTGGTAGACCCTGTACATAGGCTGGTGTCGTTTCAGTTACGAGGCGCGTATTATCCACTTTATCTTCATGCTTAATTATCTTCTATAAAATTACTAAAATGCTTTCTCAGATACAATAAATGCAATCCACTTATTTGCGGCAACAATAAAAATAAAATGATCAAAATTATCTGCTAATTAGGAGCAACGATGTTTAATCGAGTGTTTTTTAATACAATAGCATTTATTTTTCTATCACTTTGTACGGCTGCTTGTTCTTATATTGTCGTAGACAAAAGCAAAGATGCTTTATCCTGTGATGAAAGTCGCGTTCTTTTGACTGATTTAACGCAAGATGAAAATGAGCGAACTTATTTGTTACCGGATGCAACGTCTTGTACACCGTCAACAGTTAGGTAAACCTTCGTGAGAAATTTAAAGTCATTCACACAAACAACTGTCCTGCTAATTATAATGTTTGTTACGCCGTTTTCTTTCGCTGATGCTGCTCCATCAGCTAGTCCAGTCATTCAATCGATGGTAATTAGTATTAGCGAATATCAAAAATTAAATGTAGATAAACAAAAAGAGATAGCTTCTATTTGGTCATTAAATATAAAAGATTACAAGTATTATCTATGGTTGATGGAGCACAGTGCAAACGGCTGGCATTACGCTGATAAGCATTTGGATCCATGCTGGATACTGGGATTTAATGCTAAAAATGATGAAGAGCGTCAAAAATTTGTTGATATTGCTATTAAAAATGAACGTATCCGTTTGGAAGGAGAACTAGCTTTTCAACGAGCATTCTCTAAGCGTTTTAAGGAGTTGTACCCTGATGAATTTCCAATCCGATATACTGCTTTTACAACGATTAAAAAATAAATTTATTTCATGTTCCACGGGAAACATGAATACAGAGTGAGGAAAGTATTATTTGCGGCATTATCCTGTTAATAATTTTTTAAGACCGCCGCTTGAATGGTGGTCTGCTGTAACAAGCAGTACGCTGGCAATTTTATTTATTGCTAAACCATCATTGATATTAGCGCTCCCAGTACGTTATGGAATAATTGGAGCTTTATTAGCACTTGCTTTGATTAGATTTCTACAGGGTTATCAAGTTAAACGGTATCAATGCTATTTAAAATGGTTGCCTTATTACGCTATTACCAGTAAACAAATTCCACTGAGTAATAAAAAGTTGTTTCTTGGCAAGGGCTTTCGATGGTCAGCTATACATACCCAGCGATTATATTATTGCCAACAACCAGCAGCACAAATTTATTTAAGACAAGGGTCAATTTATCGTTTTGCACGCTTTATAGAACTGGCTTGGGAGAAAAAGCCTATAGTGAGGCATATTGCCAAATGGTTTTCTCAGCCAAGTCTGTTTAATCCAGTTAGACCATTGCCGCCAGTGGGTGGTAACCCTGTATTGCATGGCGTAGAGCCAAATGAAGCAGCAATTTGGCTAAATCTGGCTGAAAGAGTGGGGCATACATTAGTGCTAGGTACGACCCGTGTCGGTAAAACACGTCTCCTAGAATTATTAGTCGCTCAAGATATTCGTCGCGGAGAAGTGGTCATTGTATTTGATCCAAAAGGTGATGTTGATTTATTGCGGCGTATTGTTTATGAAGCAACCTCATGTGGAAGAGAAAGCGACGTTATTTTGTTTCATCTAGGATTTCCAGATGTATCGGCTCGCTATAATCCAGTGGGACATTTTGCACGTGTAACAGAAGTGGCTAATCGTCTTGCTAATCAGTTGCCTGGTTCTGGTGAATCGGCTGCCTTTAAAGAATTCGCTTGGCGATTTGTTAATATTATTGCCAAGGCACTTGTTGCATTAGGCAGAAAACCGGATTACCAGCAAATACAGCGGTATATTTTAAATATTGATTTGTTATTACTAGACTATGCAAAATGGTGTTTACCCAAGATTGATGCTAATTGGGAAAGCGCAGTTAGCACTATCGAAGAAGCGATTGATGAACGGCAATTGCCGATCCATCTTCGCACTCGCCCTAAGCATTTAATTGCGATTGTTAAATACATACAGAAAGCCAATTTTTATGATGCTGTGGCAGAAGGGTTATGCTCCGCCTT
>DATAXC010000177.1:0-3910 GCA_036266895.1 Gammaproteobacteria bacterium | reverse complement strand
GCCGCACCAATTAAAAGTACCACGCGGCGATCGTTCTAACACAGTCATTGAACCGTATCTCACTTATCAATGGTATGTAAAATCAAAACCATTAGCTGAACCAGCAATTCGTGCGGTAGAAAAAGGCGATATTCGTTTTATTCCTGAAAATTGGGATAAAACTTATTATCAATGGATGCACAACATAGAAGATTGGTGTATTAGCCGGCAATTATGGTGGGGACATCGTATTCCAATTTGGTATGATCCCGCTGGCAACACTTATGCGGGACATGATGAAGCTGATGCACGCAAACGTTATAAACTGGCTGCTGATTTACCGCTGCGGCAAGATGAAGATGTGTTAGATACTTGGTTTTCTTCCGCACTCTGGCCGTTTTCAACTTTAGGCTGGCCGCATCAAACTGAAGATTTACAAACTTTTTTCCCGACTAATGTTTTAGTCACTGGTTTCGATATTATTTTCTTCTGGGTTGCCAGAATGATTATGATGAGCCTGAAATTTACCGGCCAAGTCCCTTTCCATGAAGTTTACATCACTGGATTAATTCGTGATGCGGAAGGGCACAAAATGTCAAAAACCAAAGGTAATGTACTCGATCCGATTGATTTAATTGACGGTATTCGATTGGATGATTTAATTGATAAACGCACGTTTGGTTTAATGCAACCGAAAATGGCAGAAAAAATTGAAAAAGCCACACGCAAAGAATTCCCAGAAGGTATTCTCAGTTATGGCACTGATGCGTTGCGTTTTACTTTTTGTTCAGTGGCTTCTTATACACGTGAAATTCGCTTCGATATTAATCGTTTAGGTGGTTATCGCAATTTCTGTAATAAATTATGGAATGCCGCCCGCTATGTATTAATGCAACAATCTGCCGATACAGAAGCGAAAATGGTTCCTGAAAAAATATTGTCACCTGCTTCTTCATTGGCTGATCGTTGGATTCTCTCGCGCTTGCAAAAAACCATTCAAGCAGCCCATGCCGCATTAACACAATATCGTTTCGATTTATTTGGACAAGCCCTGTATGATTTCACTTGGAATGAATTTTGTGATTGGTATCTAGAATTATCTAAACCGATACTGACTGCTGAACAGAGCACCGCGGCTGAATTAACTCAATCGCGCTATACATTAATTTACGTGTTAGAAACCTTGCTACGATTGTTACATCCCATCATGCCGTTCATTACAGAAGAAATTTGGCAGCGTGTTGCACCGTTAGTATATCCAACACAAGATAAACAAACTTTATCGAGTATTATGTTGCAGTCTTATCCGATTTTTGATGACAGTTATGTTGATGAAGCTGTAGAACAAACCCTAAGTTGGTTACAAAACATTATTACCACAATTCGCACGTTACGCAGCGAAATGAATGTGCCGCCGAGCAAGGTATTACCGGTATTATTACGTAAAGGCAGTCAAACCGACCGCGATTATCTGCAGCAACATCAAATGTTACTGAAAACACTTGCTAAACTAGATACCCTCACTTGGCTAGACCATGACACCGCACCGCCCCCTGCTCTTTCTGCTTTTGTCAAAGAGTTAGAAATTTTTATACCGATGGCTGGGGTAATTAACAAAGAAGAAGAAACTGCCCGCCTCCATAGAGAAATCGCTAAATTACAAGCCGAAGTGACTCGAATAGAAAATAAACTGCAAAATCCGCAATTTGTAGATAAAGCGCCTGATGTAGTGGTAGCAAAAGAACGTGCCCGCCTAAAAGAATTATCTCTTACTATCAATAAGTTAGATACGCAACTGAAAGCTTTATAGTCAATTTTGCTTATCCTGCTTGTAATTCGTTGCTTTTTCTGTAAAATTTAATCCTATCTTAATAAAAATGAATAAAATATATACTAATATAACATAATTATTAGAAACACAAAACGAGAGTGTCAAACATGTCTTCACCAAAACGTGATGCCGCGCGCAAGCACGGAATTGATATTATTCCTACGCCTATCGTAAAAAAAAGGCGGCCGCTTGCACAAACTAAGCTGCGTCGGTCTAAAAGAGTACACAGAAAATTGTCATTTGATGAAAAATCTTTTAATCCTCGCGCCTATAAAGGTTCGCAAGCTGGCAATCCTGCCAGCTTGCGAACAGATACTGCAGCTACGGTAATTCATGATGACATAGAAGTACCAATTCTCACTACTGCCGTGTTTAGTTTAGATGGCTTCCCTTTAACTGAAGAACAAAAAGAAAACTTATTATCTGGTTTAAAAAAAGGGTTTGCTGAAAATATTCCTAGCTATTGCTCTCCTCAAAAACTGGGGGTATCCTCTGCAGGCGACCCCAATGCCGCTTATGTCTATACGCCTAATAAAAAAAATTTAGTTGAATTACCTTTACATAATTCGTTAGGATTTATGTCGTTTTTTTCTAATCAACATAAAAAAAAGCCGCTTTTCCCTGCATTAGATGCTAATCATTTACCCGACGATTTATCGTTACAGTTACAACAATTTGCATCACAACCGGAAGAAATAAAAAGACGAGCTGCAACTATCACGCAAGCCTCTTGTAACAAGGCTCGAAGAGAACGCCAACTCGGCATTGCACGCTACCCTTCTCAAAATGGCACAATGGGCGGCCCTGCCACAGCCTATGGCACCATTATTGTGAAAGCATTTTTAAAGCATTTAGCGCAAATGAATGGCAAAGAAGACTTTGCAGAATTACCAAAAGACATTCGAAAGGAATGGGCGCATCTAATCAGTAATGCATTTCTCGGTCAATCTTCACAAGATCCAGATAACTTAATTGGTGTTGATCCTGATGTGAATGGATTGATGTTGATCTTGGAACTGGAGGCATATAACTTGCTCAAACATTATGATCAAGTTAAATTAAATACGATTACACCGATGATTGTGCCTACGCATCTGCCAAAAGATAAAATTCATTATGACATTCAAACTAAAGATTTCAACTTACCTATCACTATTGATACCCAAAATCCACAACGGCCGCATGCTTCTTTGCGCATTTATTTCCATCTCTTTGTCGAAGCCTATATGAAGATGATGCAAGCAACAAATGAAAACGTGAATGCGTTTGAAGATGAAGTAAAACAAAACGCGCCAGCTAAATCACCGCATACTACTGCGCTTTTTAGCCAAACTGCGCGCAAAAAAATGTCGGAGCAAAAGGTGAAAGAGTTAAACCTACCGCTTACGCAAAACCAAACTATCATCATCTCACCATTTAAGCATGGTACGCGATAATAGCTATGTTATACTACTACCCATGATAAAAAATCCTTCACTGAATGCTTTGTTTGGGCTATTAAAAGTCAGCGGCCCGGATGCGCAAAAACTACTGCAAGGACAACTGACTTGCGATGTCACCACTATTTCAACAGAACGGAGTAGCTTAGGTGCGCTTTGCAATCCGCAAGGACGCGTGATTAGCTTATTTCACTTATTTTTCTGGCAAGATGCTTATTACTTATTCATGCCGCGTCAACTGATTCCAATAACGTTAAAAACGCTAAAAAAATATGCGCTGTTTTATCAAGCTACCTTAGTAGACGCAAGTGATGATTTTGTTTTAATCGGTTATACTGGCATGCCTAGCGCCTCTGTTTCCGACTATCTCACTATAGCCATTTCAGCAACCAGACATTTGCTCATCATGACACCAGCCGTTGCCGCAATACTTGATACCCATGAATTGTCAATGAACACTGTTTCCGCTGCGCAATGGCATTATTTGAACATTCGCGATAAATTGCCGCTCATCTACCCAGAAACCAGTGGCCAATTTTTGCCCCATGAATTGCAATTACCCGCATTAAACGCCATTAGCTTTGAAAAAGGCTGTTATACCGGTCAAGAAATTATCGCTCGCATGCATTATCGCGGTAGATTGAAAACGCAGCTCTACTCA
>DATAXC010000176.1:0-13384 GCA_036266895.1 Gammaproteobacteria bacterium | reverse complement strand
ATTGAAGGGCGTATTCTGGAAATTGAAACAAAGCTTTCTGTTGCACAGGTGATTGATATCGCGCAAATCGATAATACTGGTAAAGTTATTTTTGGTGTGACAGTTACCTTAACGAATGATAGCGGTCAGTCTTTGGTGTATCAAATTGTCGGTGAAGATGAAGCCGATATCAGTAACAATAAAATTTCTGTTACTTCGCCGGTTGCTCGTGCATTAGTCGGCAAATATGAGGGTGATAATGTAGAAGTACATACCCCTGAAGGTAAAACGATTTATGAAATTGTGGAAGTATCGCATCTTTAAGGACATCTCTCGCAAGAGGCGTCGTTGAATTAATGATTGGTGGAATGGTGGGCACGCTACTTTGCCCACACCCTACCATAGAAATAAATGTAGGGTGGGCAAAGCGTAGCGTGCCCACCATTGTCCTTTCACAGGGTAAGCACCGACATGAGTTCTAGTCCGCGCTGGTTAAAAGAACACTTCTCTGATCCTTACGTTAAACAGGCGCAGCAAGCCGGATATCGTTCTCGTGCTGTGTTTAAGCTGCAAGAAATCCAAGACCGCGATCGTTTATTTAAACCGGGCATGACAGTGGTTGATCTAGGCGCGGCACCTGGCGGCTGGTCGCAATTGCTAGCGAAATGGGGATTACCTAAAGGCCGCGTGATTGCTATTGATTTGCTGCCGATCGAACCGATTGCTGGCGTGGAAATATTGCAAGGTGATTTTACTGAACAAGCGGTATTAGAAACCTTATTAACCCAGACAGCCGCAGGGACAGCGGAAACGAAAGGCACTGTCGATTGGGTCGTTTCAGATATGCTGCCGAATTTAAGTGGTAATGCGAGTGTTGATATACCACGTGCAATGTATCTTGCCGAATTAGCCATAGAATTTGCACTGCGCGTATTGAAGCCGCAAGGTGGTTTATTGATGAAGGTGTTTCAAGGTGAAGGTCAAGACACACTCTTTACTGAATTAAAACGGCATTTTCGTACGGTTGTCATCCGCAAACCAAAAGCTTCACGGGGACGATCTCGAGAGATCTACGTGTTAGCGACCGAATTGCGTTGAGTTTGTACAATCGAAGAAATAACCAATACCTATGTCCTAATTTTGTACTAAGTGTAATATAAAAGCATGAAAAAAAAGATAACTGCCATAGGCGGCGGAGAGATTTTTAGGTATCATTAACTATATGTATACCCATTTTGATTTTACCAGAGGCCAATCAACGTGAACGATACAGTCAAGACGTTACTTTTGTGGATGGTAATAGGGATCATTCTCATTTCTGTTTTTAATAATTTTGGCCCTAAGCGAACTGCAGATGAACGTATCAGTTATTCTGCATTAATTGAGAATATCAAACAGGGTAATGTGCGCTCAGTCACCATTACCGATCAAAATCTCAATGGTACGTTTCAAAACAATAAAACTTTTACCACTTATCTGCCGATGCCCCAAGATTCTGTTTTACTTAAACAGATGATGGATAAAAATGTGGTGATAAAAGGTAAGGCACCTGATCAACCTGGTTTTTGGATGTATTTTTTAAACTTCTTGCCGTGGATTATTTTATTGGGCTTTTGGTTTTACATTGCTCGCCAACAAGCGGGTGGTGGGAAAGGCGGTGCTTTTTCATTTGGTCGCAGCCGTGCAAGGTTATTGAGTGCTGATCAAGTCAAAATTACTTTTGCCGATGTAGCAGGATGCGAAGAAGCTAAAGAAGAAGTGAAAGAATTAGTCGATTTTTTAAAAGATCCAGGCAAATTTCAGCGTTTAGGCGGCAAAATTCCACGTGGCGTATTACTGATTGGGCCACCAGGAACGGGTAAAACCTTGTTAGCGCGTGCAGTAGCGGGCGAAGCCAAAGTACCGTTTTTTACGATTTCTGGTTCTGATTTTGTGGAAATGTTTGTTGGTGTCGGTGCTTCACGTGTGCGCGATATGTTTGAACAAGCAAAAAAACAAGCGCCTTGCATAATATTTATCGATGAAATTGATGCCGTAGGTCGTCATCGTGGTGCAGGCTTAGGTGGTGGTCATGATGAACGTGAGCAAACGTTGAATCAATTATTAGTGGAAATGGATGGTTTTCAAGGCAGCGAAGGGGTTATTGTGGTTGCTGCAACCAATAGACCCGATGTATTAGATCCTGCTTTATTACGTCCAGGTCGTTTTGATCGACAAGTGGTCGTGGGATTACCCGATGTAAAAGGCCGTGAACAGATATTACGTGTGCATAGTCGCAAAGTGCCGATGACAGATGATGTTGATGTCACAGTGATTGCACGCAGTACACCAGGATTTTCAGGTGCGGATCTCGCTAATATTATCAATGAAGCAGCTTTATTTGCCGCACGAGCAAACAAGCGTGCTGTTGATATGGAAGATTTTGAACGAGCGAAAGATAAAGTGATTATGGGAGCTGAACGCCGTTCTATTGTCATGTCTGAACAAGAAAAGAAATTAACCGCTTATCATGAATCGGGTCATGCGATTGTCGGTTTATGTGTACCCGGACATGATCCTGTGCATAAAGTTACGATTATTCCGCGCGGTAGAGCATTGGGAGTGACGATGTTTTTACCGGAAAGTGATCGTTACAACTATAGTCGAGAATATTTGGAAAGTAAGTTATCTAGTTTATTTGGTGGTCGTTTAGCCGAAGAAATTATTTTTGGTGTTGCGCATGTGACAACAGGTGCTTCCAATGATATTCAAAAAGCGACCGAAATTGCACGTAATATGGTAACCAAATGGGGATTGTCAGCTAAAGTTGGGCCGCTGACATTGGATACGAATGATGAAGAAGTATTTTTAGGTCACTCAATTACGCGACATAAAGAAATTTCAGAAGCAACATCTAGTATCGTCGATGCAGAAGTACGCGATATTATTGGCCGTAATTACCAACGCGCTGAAAAAATTCTTAAAGAAAATATTGAAAAATTGCATGCGATGGCAGAAGCGTTAATCAAGTATGAAACGATTAATCAATTGCAAATTCAAGATGTGATGACTGGCCTTCCTGCACGCGAGCCAGCGGGTTGGAACAATCATAAAGGCCCGGATAATAAGGGTAACAAACATAAGCACGCTGCAGAAGAAAAACCTGCAGGCAAACAAGAAGAGTTAAAGTTTGAAGATGATGGTGAAACGGCTTCGGTGCCGTGAGGATTTCTAATGTCTAATGTTGCTATTCTCCCGCCTACCCATCAACCACGTCGTTATTTTGGTACAGATGGTATCCGTGGCCGTGTCGGTGTTTGGCCAATTACCCCTGAATTTGTTTTAAAGCTCGGCTGGGCAGTCGGAAAAATTTTAGCGAGACAAGGCAGTGGAAAAGTTTTAATTGGCAAAGATACGCGTATTTCCGGCTATATGTTTGAATCTGTATTAGAGTCAGGTTTATCTGCTGCAGGTATTGATACCCACTTACTCGGCCCCATGCCTACACCCGCGATTGCTTATTTAACCCGAACATTGCGTGCACAAGCCGGTATCGTGATCAGTGCATCGCATAATCCTTATTATGATAATGGTATTAAGTTTTTTTCTGCGCAAGGTACTAAATTACCCGATTACATTGAGTTAGCGATTGAAGAGCAATTAGAACAACCAATGACCACAGTAGATTCTGCGGAATTAGGTAAAGCGATTCGTGTGGTTGATGCCCCAGGTCGCTATATTGAATTTTGTAAAAGCACTGTATCGTCCGATATTACTTTAACTGGCTTAAAAATGGTGGTCGATTGTGCGCATGGCGCTGCTTACCATGTGGCGCCGAATGTTTTTCGTGAATTAGGCGCTGAAGTGATTGAAATCGGTGTAGAGCCCAATGGTTTGAATATTAACTTAGAGTGTGGTGCGACGCATCCATCCGTTATGCGCGCGGCGGTACTTGCGCAAAAAGCACATTTAGGTATCGCGCTAGATGGTGATGGCGACAGAGTAGTGATGGTCGACCAGCACGGACATATTCTCGATGGCGATGAACTACTGTATATCATTGCCAAGCATAAACAAGCGCATGGTAAATTGATTGGCGGTATTGTCGGTACCGTGATGTCTAATTTAGGTTTTGAGCAAGCGCTAACGCAATTAGGACTAGAATTTATCCGTGTGCCAGTGGGTGACCGGCATATTCTCAATGAATTGACCGAACGTAAATGGCAATTAGGTGGTGAGCCATCAGGTCATGTTGTTTGTTTAGATGCAACGTTAACTGGTGATGGGATTGTCACCGCATTACAAGTATTAGCTGCGATGCGGTCTGCTAACCAATCATTAGCCGAAATACGGCAAGGGTTAACCAAATATCCGCAAGTATTGTTGAACGTTAAAGTGACGGATAAAAATCAATCACTTGATAAGGCGGATGTTCAGCAAGCGGTAAAAGCGGTTGAAAACCAATTAGGCGATAAAGGCCGGGTATTGTTGCGAAAATCAGGGACAGAACCTTTAATCCGGATTATGGTTGAAGGTGAGAGCGAGTCGCATGTTAAGCAATTAGCGCAACAGTTAGCTGATGTGGTTTCGGGAAAGTAAGGTGAAAAACCCCTCTCCCGCCCTTCGGGCACTCCCGCAACAAGTGCGGGACGGCGCCTTCCCGTAAACGGGGGAGGGGATAATAGATGGGTCAAGTTTTTTCCGTAAGCTAAAAAATAGTTAAGGCGGTGGTCAAGTTTCTCCCCTCCCCCACTTGTGGGGGAGGGGCCGGGGGAGAGGGCAAAAAAAATCCCCGCAGTGCGGGGATTTTTTTTATCTATAGCGCTTAATTTACAATATAAACTAAGCAACCATTTCTTTGAGTTTCTTGAGCGCTTTGATTTTGACTGCTTTATATGCAGGTCTGGCTTTGAACACGGTTTCTTCACCAGTGAAAGGATTAATCCCTTTACGAGATGATCGAGCAGGTTTTTTCACGATAACGATTTTCATGATGCCTGGTAACACAAATTTGCCCGGGCCGCCTGTTTTAACGTGTTTTTCAATGAGTTGAACAAAACAATCCATGACAGAAACCACATCTTTTTTGTTTAGACAGGTAACGTCAGATATCGTTTTGAGCATAATACTTTTCGACAATGGCTCTTTAATGGCAGGTAATTTGGCAGGTGCTTTTTTAGCTGCCAGTTTCGTTGCCATTGCTTTTCCATTTCCAGACTTCCGTTTCATTTTTGACTTCTTCATTGCTGCCATGTTTTTTCCTCACTATGTTTATTAAAAGGACATAAATAAAATAACATTTTTTTAGAAATTTGCGAGTGTTTTTTACGTTTTTTTGCCTTTTATTTCAATAAATCCTTCGAAATGAGTGTTTTTTATTAATTTTGGGTCAAAGTCTTGAAAAAGAAGCTATTATTTCAGTAAAAAATCTTTCTTGCTATGACGAAGAGGGAGTGCTAGTTTAACTGGGTATTTACAATAATATTCTAAAATATTCTAATATAATCCCTGGGTACTGCTCCAGGCGCTTTATAATAAAATAAAGACTATCGCTTGCTTGTTATCAGTACATACTATACAATTCTCGCGCTTTTTAGAGTTTATTTTCTAGCCTATAGGAACCATAATGAAAACGTATTTTGCGAATAACCAGACAGTAGAACACAAATGGTATCTTGTTGATGCATCAGGAAAAGTACTAGGCCGTCTCGCTACCCAGATTGCAACATATCTGCGTGGTAAGCACAAGCCAGAGTACACACCGAATACCGATACGGGAGACTATATTGTTGTTATTAATGCGGATGAAATCAGTGTTACCGGTAAAAAAGCCCAGGACAAGAAGTATTTTAGCCATTCTGGCTACCCTGGGGGCATCAAAGAAATCACTTTTGCCAAACTAAAAGAAAAAGATCCGACAAAAATCATTGAAATAGCGGTGAAAGGCATGTTGCCAAAAAATCCGCTAGGCAGAGAAATGCTGCGTAAATTGAAGGTATATGCAGGTGCTGAGCATCCTCATACCGCACAGCAACCGATTGCGATTGATCTTGAACAAGCAGAATAGGAACATAAATTATGGCAAATGATATAGCAGCACCTACCCCTACTAAAGCAGCAAAAGCACACAGTAAAGCGCCAAAAACCTATTATGGCACCGGACGTCGCAAAACCTCGACTGCTCGGGTGTTTTTACGGCCTGGCAAGGGTAATATTGTAATTAATGATCGTACCTTAGAAGTGTATTTTGGCCGTGAAACAGCGCGTATGATTGTCAAACAACCCTTAGTTGCAACCGCATTACTGAATAAATTTGATGTGCTGGCAACAGTCAGCGGTGGCGGTATGAATGGTCAAGCGGGCGCCATTCGTCATGGGATTTCCCGTGCCTTATTGCAATATGAAGAAGAAACAGAGGGTGGTGGAGAAGCGGATAGCGATACCACACTTAGAAAAACATTACGCAGAGCGGGCTATTTAACCCGTGATGCACGAGAAGTGGAACGTAAGAAAGTTGGCTTGCATAAAGCGCGTAAAGGGACACAGTACTCTAAACGATAAAATAACTTTTCATATAACTAAAAAAGTTTTTTTAGATATTTTTAGGTATTTAATGAGAGTCATTGGGGGATCGTCTAGTGGTAGGACAGCGGACTCTGACTCCGTTAACCTAGGTTCGAGTCCTAGTCCCCCAGCCAACCTTTCTTCATAATTGAGGAACACTAGCATGGCAGTCACTGCAAATAAACGGTCTATTATGACCCTCTATTCTGGGTCGACTGATATATTGAGCCATCGCGCCAGGATTGTTCTTGCCGAGAAAGGCGTTTCTTATGAAGTCATCAACGTTGAATCAAAAACCAAACCGGAAGATTTGTTGACTTTAAATCCGTATGGGAGCGTGCCGACATTAGTCGATCGTGAACTCGCTTTGTATGAGCCTAACATTATTATGGAATATTTGGATGAGCGTTTTCCTCATCCTCCATTAATGCCGGTTTATCCTGTTGCTCGTGCTAAAGCCCGATTAATCATGTATCGTTTTGATCGAGAATGGGGACCGTTAGTACGTAAATTAGAAACAGGAAAAACAACTGAAGTACGTGCTGCCGCAAAAGAATTAACCAGTTATATTATCCAATTTATGCCTTTATTTAATACCGCCCATTATTTTTTAGGCGAAGAATTTACTTTGGTAGATTGTTGTATTGCGCCAATTTTATGGCGCTTGCCAGCTTGGGGTATCACTTTTGCACCAACTGAGATGAAAATATTAACTAAATATACCAACCGTGTATTTAAGCGAGATTCATTTCAAGCTAGTTTGACTGAAGCAGAGCTAGAATTAAGAAAATCGGCTAAAGAAGAGAACGCCTAAGGAGGCTATGATGTTGCCCAATAAACCTTATTTATTGCGAGCATTTCACCAATGGATTGTCGATAGCGCCTGTACACCCATTTTGGTGGTTGATACGTTAAATCCACGTTGTAAATTACCTAAAGATTATATTGATGGCCCAGAAATTATTTTTAATATTTCAGCAACCGCGATTCGTGATTTAAAAATCACTAACAAATTAGTCGAATTTACCGCCTCTTTTTCTGGTGTCATTCATCTTGTTTCTGCACCAATGAATGCTGTTCTAGCTATTTATGCGGAAGAAAATGGCGAAGGATTTTTCTTTGAAGGCAACGAAGAGAGCGATACGACTGATACAGGTACTGGTAATGCGGGTAGTGCCGATACGGGTAATATGAAAAAACCAGGTGGAAGCAGTTCAATTATTCCTTTTAAGAGCAAAAACTCCGATCCGCAAGATATGTTACAACATTCTTTAACAGAAGAGTTTGCTGTTCCGCCAGCTTCTTTTACTGAAAAAACCAAACCGGTTTTGAGATTAGTCGAATAGTTGTTCTTTGGATATATTCTAATAGAGGAACCAGCATGTTGCGTTTAGCACAAAATGAACCTGCGCTAACTTTTGATGATGTTTTATTGTTGCCGGGTGAATCCGCTGTTCTGCCGAAAGAAGCTGATCTGAAAACGCAATTAACTCGTCATATTACCTTGAATATCCCTTTATTATCTGCAGCTATGGATACAGTGACAGAAGCACGATTAGCGATTGCTTTAGCGCAAGAAGGTGGTTTGGGTATTATTCATAAAAATATGTCCATCAACGATCAAGCAGATCAAGTCCGTAAAGTAAAAAAGTTTGAAAGTGGTGTGGTGAAAGATCCAGTCACTATTTCTCCAGATACGACTGTGCGTCAAGTTATGGAAATTAGCAAAAAATATAATTTTAATGCTTTTCCAGTGGTGACAGAGGGACAGCAATTAGTTGGTATATTAACCAGTCGTGATCTTCGCTTTGAAACTAATCTGGATCAACCGATAGCGAATTTAATGACACCAGAGAAACGCTTGGTAACTGTGAAGGCTTCGGCTGATCGTGCTTTAGTAAAAAAATTATTGCACAAACACCGTATTGAAAAAGTATTAGTAGTGAATGATGTGTTTCAATTGCAAGGCATGATTACCGTTAAAGACATTTTAAAAGAACAAGCAAAACCATTTGCTTGTAAAGATGCGCAAGGACAATTACGTGTTGGTGCGGCAGTGGGTGCGGGTGTTGATACTGATGAGCGTGTCGCTGCATTAGTGGCAGCCGGTGCCGATGTGATAGTGGTCGATACCGCGCATGGCCATTCCAGAAATGTGATTGAACGCGTACGTTGGATAGCGAAGCATTTTCCAAACGTTGCAATTATTGCTGGAAATATTGCAACAGGGGAAGCAGCAGTGGCTTTAGCGGCTGCAGGGGTACATGCTGTTAAAGTAGGGATTGGCCCCGGTTCGATTTGTACGACACGTATTGTCACGGGTGTTGGTATGCCGCAAATTACTGCGATTGCCAATGTCAGCGCAGCCTTAGCCGGTAGCGATATTGGTATTATTGCAGATGGCGGTATTCGTTATTCTGGCGATGTATGTAAAGCATTAGCAGCAGGTGCTTCGGCGGTGATGGTTGGCGGTCTTTTTGCGGGTACTGAAGAAGCGCCAGGTGAAGTAGAACTGTATCACGGGCGTTTTTATAAATCTTATCGCGGCATGGGTTCTTTGGGTGCGATGGCGCAGCGTCATGGCTCAAGTGATCGCTATTTTCAAGATACGGCTGTCGAAGCTGAAAAATTAGTGCCTGAAGGAATAGAAGGGCGCGTACCGTATAAAGGCAGTTTAGTGAATATTGTCGGTCAATTAATGGGTGGATTACGTTCTGGTATGGGTTATACCGGTTGTGCTGATATCCCGGCGTTACGTACTCGCGCACAATTTGTTCGTGTTACGCATTCTGGTGTACGTGAAAGTCACGTCCATGATGTGCAAATTACTAAAGAAGCCCCCAATTACCACGTTGATGAATAATTAAAAAATGACTGCAAACTTACACACAAAAAAAATATTAATACTTGATTTTGGTTCACAATACTCGCAATTAATTGCGCGTTGTGTTCGTGATATAGGCGTTTATTGCGAAATTTATTCTCCTACCATCACCAATGAAGAAATTGTTCAATTCAACCCTAGCGGTATTATTTTATCTGGCGGCCCAGAAACAGTGACTGCAGCACTAACCTCACGCGCACCGGATGCAGTTTTTCAATTAGGACGGCCGGTATTAGGCATTTGTTATGGCATGCAAACCATGGCATTGCAACTCGGCGGCCAAGTGGATTCAGGACAAAAACGTGAATTTGGTTATGCGCAAGTGGCGTTACAAAACGATTGTCAATTATTGCATGACATTGAAGATCAAGTTACTACAGCCGGACTATCTTGCTTAGATGTTTGGATGAGCCATGGCGATCATGTCAGTACTATTCCGACAGGATTTAAAATCATTGCTAGTACACCGAATTGTCCAATTGCCATTATGGCTGATGATGAACGTCGATTTTATGGATTACAATTTCATCCAGAAGTGTCTCATACCCATCAAGGTCAGCGTATTTTACAACGATTTGTTGTGGATATTTGTCAATGTCAACCGAATTGGACCTCAAAAAATATTATTGAGGAACAAATAGCGCAAATTCGTAAACAAGTAGGTCAGGATAAAGTGATTTTGGGATTATCTGGCGGTGTAGATTCCTCGGTAGCCGCGTTATTGCTACATAAAGCGATTGGTGATCAATTAACTTGTGTATTTGTTGACACGGGCTTATTGCGTTTACATGAAGCAGAACAAATTAAAGCGTTATTTGATAAACATTTGGGCCTGCATTTGATATGCGTTAATGCACAACAAGCATTTTTTGCAGCATTGGCTAGTGAAAGTGATCCAGAAAAGAAACGAAAAATTATCGGTAAAAAATTTATTGACGTATTTGATGAAGAAGCAAAAAAATTGACTGAAGTAAAATGGTTAGCGCAAGGCACGATTTATTCAGATGTGATTGAATCTGCGGCGACTAAAACCGGTAAAGCGCATTTGATAAAATCGCATCATAATGTCGGTGGATTGCCAGAAACCATGTCATTGCAATTGATTGAACCGTTACGTGAATTGTTTAAAGATGAAGTGAGAAAAATTGGTGTTGAATTGGGTTTGCCCTATGAATTATTGCATCGTCATCCATTTCCAGGCCCCGGTTTAGGTGTGCGCGTATTAGGTGAGATTAAGCCAGCTTATGTAGAAAAATTACGTTCTGCTGATGCGATCTTAATTGAAGAATTGTATAAGCAAAATTTGTATCATCAAGTCAGTCAAGCATTTGCTGTATTTTTACCAGTTAAATCTGTTGGGGTATTAGGTGATGCGCGCCATTACGATCATGTGATTGCTTTGCGTATTGTTGAAACCATTGATTTTATGACCGCCCATTGGGCAAAAGTACCGTATGAATTTTTAGCTACGGTTTCTAACCGCATTATTAACGAAGTGCCTGGTATCTCACGGGTCACTTACGATATTTCTAGCAAACCACCCGCCACGATTGAGTGGGAGTAAAATGCCCGCTTTTGTCGCTATTGTCTAGTACACAAAATTAGTGTATAATTAAAAATACAGGATATTTTTATGCTTTATCACGTAAAATTGACAAAAAGAGCAGAAAAAAATTTAGATAAAATACCTTTGCAAATCGTTCTTAAACTACAAGCATGGGTAGATGCGGTTAAACAATTTGGTATTAACCAAGTAAGAAAAATCGCAGGTTATCATGATGAGCCACTTAAGGGGGGATAGAAAAGGACAACGGTCTATACGATTAAATAAAGCTTATCGGGCATTTTATGTAGAGACAGAAAATAAAGATATTCATTTGATATCGATTATTGAGGTAAACAAACATGAGTACTGATGCATTATTGGCACTTGAAAAAATATCAGGTAAAAAATTAACGCTTGGTAATTTGATATGGTCTATTCGTACCTGTGACGAAATAAGTCAGATTGATTTTGCTGAAAAACTTGGTGTCTCTAAGCAGTATTTATGTGACTTGGAGCATGGTCGTAAAAGTGTAAGTCCTAAAAAAGCCAAAGAGTTCGCAAAGAAATTGGGTTATTCACAAGAACAATTTATTGTTTTGGCTATACAAGATGCATTGGCACATGATGGCATTTATTTAAAAGTGGAATTTAAAGCTGCTTAAGTTTATGTGGGTATAACATGTTTTCCGAACAAGATATTTTCTGGATGCGTCAAGCGATTACCTTGGCACAACAAGCCGCGCAATTAAACGAAATACCAGTTGGTGCAGTATTAGTGCGAGAAAATCATTTGATTGGTGCAGGACATAATGCACCGATTGCCAAACATGATCCTACTGCGCATGCAGAAATTGTTGTGATACGCCAAGCAGCGAAAAAAATAGGGAATTATCGTTTGTTGGGTATGACTTTATATGTGACATTAGAACCTTGTTTAATGTGTGTGGGTGCGATGGTGCATGCGCGTATCGAGCGGTTGGTGTATGGTGCGACAGATGCAAAAACCGGCGCGGTGGTTAGTCGGTTACAAGCGTTAGATCAAGATTTTTTAAATCATCGTGTTGTTCATCGTGGTGGATTGTTGGCGCATGAGTGCGGGCAGTTGTTGAGTGAGTTTTTTCAAATAAGACGTGGTTTAGATAAGGGATGCGGATAGTAGCAACCAATATTTTTTTGTTTACCCCGCACCCAACGTGCAGCGTCGGGTGCGGGGTAAACTCTTTAACCGATATGAAGCCTTTACCGAGAAGATGGCCTAGACTCAGGCTTTTTTTCATTTAAAATTTCATTTAAAACTTGCGCTCTAGTTAAGGATTGAGTTCCTAAATTATTTTTAGCGGTTAATATCTTTTCACCAAAACCTTGACCAGCAAAGCTGTGATTAGGACCTGGTTTGTTAAGAGATAAGAAATTAGTAATTTCTTCGTAGCTACCTTTTACTATGAAGATCCAATAGGCGTTTTCTTTTAAATCTGCTTTGTCGAAGGTAGTTGGGTATTTTTCATTAGCAATGCAACAACCATTCCTTTTAGCAAAATCTTCAATTCGTTTCTGTACATCTTGGTGCGCGGCTTCTTCTGTTGAATAGGCTATCCTGTCATATAAAGACGTATTCTGATCTAGGTTGCCTAGAAAAAAATCTTTTACTTGGCTTTCTTGCATTCCTGTATATAAATGTGTAAGGCCTACATAACAAATCGGTTTAAGTTTACCTGTGCGTTCTCTTTCTTGTAATTTTCTAAACATATTAAATGCTCCTGTTTTTTTTACTTTACTAATCATTTACTTTTCATGCGTCAACAACCATTCCTTAATATTTCTAAATTTACCTTGCACATTTCCTGCATAACCGCCTAAGTGATTAGTCGCAATCACGCGATGACAGGGCACAATAATCGGTATTGGATTTGTGCGGCAAGCTTGGCCAATCGCACGCGGTCCAGTTTGTAATTGTTTTGCTAATGCGCCATAAGTAATCGGTTGTCCACAAGGAATAGCTTGTAACGCTTGCCACACTTTATTTTGAAAAGCTGTGCCAGTTAGTTTTGGTTTGAATGTGAAAATGTGTTGTGGATGATTAAAGTAGTGCATGAGTTCTTTGATGATGAGTTGTGTTGCTGGTTCTTTTGCAGAGTGAGTGGCAGTATCGTCAGGTAAAAACTCAAGACGAGTGAGATTGTTTTCTTGGCAAGTGATGCCGAGCATGCCGAGGGGCGAGGAGATGATAGTAGAGTAGGGTGGTTGGATTGTGGGCATATCTTTTTTTCCTCAAAGTTTTTTGTAAGCGTGGAATTACCCCTCACCCGCCGCTGCGCGTCGGCCTCTCCCACAAGGGGAGAGGCAAAAGCTCCAGCGTATTGATTTATTTAACAACGCCCCCACAAGGGGAGAGGCAAAAGCTTTAACATGTATTTATTCAACAACGCCCCCAC
>DATAXC010000105.1:0-6265 GCA_036266895.1 Gammaproteobacteria bacterium | reverse complement strand
ATTCGGATCGCCAGTCCGGAACCATTGGTCTGCCCCTTTTAGCCAATAGCCTGGATCAGTGGCAATTGCAGACTGCCAATTTTCCCGCGCCAAATCGGTGGTAGGAGAAGCGTTGCGCTGTGCCGCACATCCGAATAAGTTAGCTATAAAAGCAATCAAGAGGCTGAGCAGTAAATATTTTTTCATGACGGCCTTGTCGTTTGGTTAAGTTGGCGTGAAGTTCATTTTGACAAACCTCGGAAGCTAGGGCAAGCAGAGAGTACCGCTCGTGCTAATGGCTATAACCCTCTACCGCCAATGTTGGGCTTCGCAGATTGTTGGGCTTCGCAAGCTCAGCCCAACCTACGCCCACTCTACTCGGGCACCCTCCTCCGTAAACGGACTTTGTTGAATAAATGCCCCAGAGCTTTTGCCTCTACCCTTGTGGGAGAGGCGATACTCTTCGTTTTCCTCATTTATTCAACAACGCCGCTTGCGGGGGAGAGGGCATACTTCTCCAACACATAAAAATGCCCTTGTATCGGCAGATGATCTTGCGTGCGTATTTGCGCAACATGATATTGCAAAACTTTAAATCCAGTGTCTTTAGCAAGCCTTTCAATATAAGCATGACTATGCGCAAACCGGCCCGAAATTGTCATTTGATAATCGCGCTGTTCTTCTCTTTCTATTTCTTCCAGATTAAACACAAATAGGCCTTTCGTTACTAACGCGGCATACACTGCAGAAAACAATTCAGCCAAATCACCCATATAAACCAGGGTATCACCCGCAATCATCAAGTCATATTGCTCATATTTATCGATAAGCCACAGCGTAATGTCTTCACAAGCCAATGCATTATAAATATTTTTTTGTTTCGCTAACGCTAACATTTTTTCTGACAAATCAACGCCAATCAATACGTTATGCGCTGTTTTAAACAACTGGCCAGATAAGCCAGTACCGCAACCCAAATCGACTATGCGCCAAGTTTGATAGGCGACACCAGAGGTTTTCTTTACTAATTCAAACAAGATTTGCGGTACATCGTAATGCAAAATATTCACTAAATGCGCATCATAATAATCCGCATAAGAATCAAACAAAGCCTGAATATAACCGCGCGGCGAGGTAGATAAACTTTCATCACGCATTAAAATTTGTACGCTATGTTGAATCGCAACATTGTCAGGCTGCAAACGTAATGCTTCTCGAAAATGGATTAAAGCATTGTCAACGTTCTTCAAAAATAGATAGGCGATACCGACATTATTATGCGCTTCAAATATATCGGGATTTATTTTTAATAAAGATAAATAAAAATCTACCGCATCACGGATTTTACTTTGTTGTGTACTAATCACCCCTAAATTAAATAAAATCTGCTCATCATTGGGCGCTATTTCCAGTGCTTTTAAATAATGCACTTTTGCTTCAAGTAATTGCCCGCAACGTAAAAAACTTGTTGCTAAATTCGCTTGGGTTTCCAGGTGAAACGGATGGATTTTTTCAATTTGCAAAAATTGTTCTATCGCTGCTTGATAATCTGCCAATTGCATCAACAAACAACCCCACTGAAAGCGTCCAGCAGCATGCTGCGGCGATAAAGCCACCAACGCATGAAAAGCTTGGCAAGCGGCTTGTCGACGATTTAATTTATTCAATGCCAAACCTAAATTGTAATAAGCATCAATATAATCTGCTTGTTCATCAATTGCGTGTTGATAAGCATGCGCTGCTGCTTCCCATTGTTGTTTAGAAAAATACAAACCACCGAGATTATTATAAGCCGCAGCATAATGTGGATAACGGCTAATTAAATCAGTCAATATTTGTATGGCGCGATCTATTTCACCATTCTCTTTTAAAATATTAGCTAGATGTAATACCAATGCAGGATGATCAGGTGCTAACCGAATCGCTTTTTGCAAATAAGTTTCCGCTGCCTGCCATTGCATTTCTTCCGCATACAACAAACTTAACCAGTGCAATGCAACCGCGTCATCTGGGTGCGCATGTAGAAAAGCAAGATAAGCGGCCTTAGCTTCAGCTAACTGACCATCACGATGTAATTGCTGAATTTCGGGCAACGTTTTCATGGTAAGATATATATATACCCATTACACTTGAAAATGCGAATTTTGCATTTTCAAGTGCTCATTACGCGATGGGGTTTCTTAAGGGGAGAATCGCGATTCTCCCCTTAAGTGCCTGACACGAATTTACTTCGTGTCAGGCATAGAATTATTCAAGATACCATTCGTACTTCGCTTTTTGAAGTACGAATGGTATCTAATGTTAATAAAAATGGGAACTGCGACTATGGGCCATTTAAACAGGCAACAATCAATTCGTAGTACAAAAGACCCAATATTTAGCAAAATCACACTTCCTGGATCAAAACAAATCACTTATCGTGCGATTATACTGGCGGCTTTAGCAGAAGGTGTATCAGAAATATCTGGCATGGCCGTTAATGCCAATATTATTACCTTTCTGAATGCCTTACATCAATTAGGCATTGTGACTCAATTAGATGAAAAATCAAAGACTTGTATTGTGGCTGGCTGTAACGGCAATTTACCTAAAAAACAAGCCTCTATTTGGTTAAATCGCTCACCCACACTTGCTCGTTTTATAATCACTTTAGGAGCAGCTTGCCCAGGTGTTTTCTTTTTTGATGGATTATGCGACGAAAGCCAGGCGTCATTACTACAAACTTTAACTGAACAAGGTGCGCAAATACTGCCTAATGATGCAAAAAAAACACCATTTACTGTAATAGGATCTAACGCATTAACCGGTGGTCATATTACGTTTAACGATCCTGCTACGCGTTTAGCAGATAGTCGGCTTATTTCTCCATTGCTATTAATTGCACCCTTTTCTCGATCGCCATTTATTATCAACTTACCCAACCAACAAGCTGCCTTTCCTGCTATTGATTTAACTTGCGCCATGATGGCTGAATTCAGTGTTTTAGTGCATCATATGCAACAAGATCAGTTAATTGTACCTATTCCACAACGCTATCAAGCCAAAGATTATGTTGTTGAGCCCGATTTAAGTCTTGCTAGTTATTTTTTTGCTGCTGCTGCGGTGACGAGCGGTGAAGTGACTATCTCCGGGGTAAAGCGTTCTACATCGAAACAAAGCAATATTAAGTTACTCTCTAGCTTAGAAAAAATGGGTTGCCAAGTGCTTGAATCACCACATGGCGTAACCTTAAAAGGACCGGCCCAGTTACATGGCATTGAAATCAGTATGCGTGAATTTTCTGATACCTTCCTAGCATTGGCCGCTATCGCACCTTTTAGTAAGTCCCCTCTGCGTATGACGCATATTGGCCCACTAAGTACACAAGAGACGGCTTATTTAACACAGATAAAAACATTATTAATTAACTTAAATGTCTTGGTAGAAACCGGTGCGGATTGGATTAAAATATTTCCGAGCACACCACAAGCGCATAAGCTACCTATTATCGCTGTCAACCCCAGCTTGGCGATGACCTGCGCACTCATTGGTTTAAAAACGCCGGGGATAACGATTGAAAATGCGGCCTGTGTAAAGAAAGTTTATCCTGATTTTTTTAATCAATGGGATAGATTATCTGCATCCACTACCATTCCAGCTTGAGCCGCACGTCGCCAGGCTAAGATAACTTCCAAGGCCAACAACACAACCAGTACATACTTACCCTCATTGACTATCATCAGGATAAAATGATTTTCTGAAAATTGTTGCCCATAATAAGCTAATGTGGCTGCATACAACATGCCAAAAGTAAAAATACGCGTCCATTGTGATGTACTATAAACGAACAAACCGCGCCGTAACCCTCTTGATTGAACCCTGACAATGGCTCGAAAAATTTCCATGCCTTCAAACAAGATAAATACAATTAACGCCCACCACCAAGCGATATTAGCCAAATCCGAAGAAAAAGCTTGGGTGTTAAACATCGCTAATGCCGAAATAGCCATTGCACCATGCAATAAACCATAACTATTTGACCAGGTCGCAACATGGCATTGCCGCTGTCTAGACAGCCAATAAATAGCAATAAAAATCACTGCTAAGGCATAGCAAAGCAATCCCCAGAAGATCAATATTTGATAAATACCTATCGGCAATGCGCTATCAAATAACTCTTCTATAAGTAAGACGATCGATTGCGTACTCACGGCTGCCAGTAATAAATTGCCATGTACCGGCAATTTAGCTTTTTGTTCGATAAAGACAACAAACCAACGCATTATCATTTTGAGATATCCTATCCACAAAATAACCGCGATAATGCTTAAAAATACAATAAAACCATGTAAAGTGTGCTCAGCTTGATCTAACAGTAAAGCGGTCATCGCTGTACCCACCACCCAACTGCCTAGCGCTACTTGATTGACGCGATCATGCAAAGACCATTCCGCCTGTATAAAAGCTTGCAACAAATTAAATGCAAGATAAAACCAGATAATAAACACCGTCATGCCGGCAACCCACTTTAAAAACGGCGACATGGTCAGCACCGGTAATAAAAACAAAGCAAACACACTTAACGCCATCACCAAGACGCCACTTTCTACCGTCGGGGCCATCTTGCGATAGCCATAGCGATAAACAAAATGAACGATTAAAACGAGAAAAATAAAAGTAAGGACCGGAAATTTCAAAAAAAGTTCCTCAGAAAGTTTTATTGTACTAAATAATAGCATAATATACCCATTACACTTGAAAATGCGATTTTTACATTTTCAAGCGTTCATATTAAAGAAACGTTAGGAGCCTTCTCATGGAAAAAATATTGTCCAAAACTAGCAAAGACCTGGTCAACCAACTATTACAGTCCATTGATGTGACTGTCAACGGCAACAACCCTTGGGACATTCAAATTAACAACCCTAAGTTTTACACGCGTGTTGTCCGTGAAGGAGCGCTGGGACTGGGTGAAGCTTATATGGACAATTGGTGGAATTGTGAACGATTAGATGTATTCTTTGATCGGCTATTACGGGCTAAAATAGATGGCAAAATAAAAGTACCTTTCCGTTTCGTGATGAAGTCTATTTTAGCAAAATTTTTCAACTTTCAATCTAAGCTGCTAGCTAGAGAAGTCGCCCATAAGCATTATGATTTAGGTAACTCTTTATTTCAAAACATGTTAGATAGCCGAATGATCTATAGCTGCGGCTACTGGAAAAGCGCCACTACCTTAGAAGAAGCACAAATTGCCAAATTAGAATTGATTTGTCAAAAACTGCAATTACGCCCAGGTTTAACTTTATTAGATATTGGTTGCGGTTGGGGCGGACTGGCCAAATATGCTTCTGAGAAATACGGTGTGCAAGTAGTTGGGGTCACTATTTCTAAACAACAGCAAGAATTCGCTAAACAACATTGCGCGGGCTTACCTATTGATATTCGTTTGCAAGATTACCGTGATTTGTCAGAAAAATTTGATCGCGTTGTCTCGGTAGGGATGTTTGAACATGTAGGTCATTTAAACTATAAAATTTATATGCAAACTGTACATAATGTCTTATCAGATAGTGGTTTATTTTTATTACATACGATTGGCTCTAATGAAACCACTTCTTTTCCAAATGAATGGATCATGAAATATATTTTCCCAAATGGCATGCTGCCTTCGATTAAACAAATTTCCGAAGCCTCAGAAAAATTATTCATTATGGAAGATTGGCATAATTTTGGTGCAGACTATGATAAAACTTTAATTGCTTGGTATGATAACTTTATAAAAAATTGGGACAAAATAAAGTCATCTTATTATGACGAGCGCTTTTATCGGATGTGGACTTATTATTTATTGGCTTGTGCTGGTAATTTTCGAGCGCGTTCTAGTCAGTTGTGGCAAGTTATCTTTTCTAAGCATGGTGTGCAAGAGGGTTACATTTGTCCGCGGTGAAGATTAAACCCTCTCCCGTTTACAGGGGGGTGCCCGCGTAGGTTGGGCTGAGCTTGCGAAGCCCAACAATGGCGGGAGAGGGTCATTACTTCATTCCTGCGGATGCAATGCCATGATATAATTTAATTATAGTTCCCTAAAAACAGAGAAATTCAAATGGCGACCACCATAGCAAAATCCTTAGAAGAGACTTTAAAAGACCCCTACAGTCCAGAAGCACAAAAATATTGGCGAGAATTGGCAAATTGTTTAGAAAGAGAAGTGCTTTTAGCTACAAAAGAGCATAACCAAACCAGAGAGTTTTATAAAAATGTAGTATCTGAAAAAGATGCACGTTTTCGAAATGAAATGGCATCA
>DATAXC010000171.1:0-1691 GCA_036266895.1 Gammaproteobacteria bacterium | reverse complement strand
CCACCCACTAGCATCAAGCCGGTATACTGTAATAGAAACGTCAAAATATTTTCTGTTAGTAATCGACTCATCACTAATTTGTTAAATTGTCGAGATGCATTCGGTGGTAGTAACGCAGCGTTTTGATTCACTACGTTTAACATACGCTGCCATTTATTCGTCTGTTCTAAATTCATAAAAATGCGTATACTGTGTAATTATAAAAAGCTGCACGATAAGGTTATTGCCAAAATGCTTCAGAATCAATCCGCGCTTCCTACAAACTTTAATACCAATAAGTTATGCCAGCAATATATAAATGTTTTATATCACAATGTACCAGGTCACGGCGTAAATATCAGACAAAATAAAAACAAAGCGGAAATATATGGTGAAATATTATATCAAAGCATTGACACACTTTTGTCACAAATATCGCTTTCAACACAAGATATTTTTTTTGACTTAGGCTCGGGATTAGGCAAAGCAGCTATTCAAGTTTTTTTAAACTCAGACGTTAAAGAAGTCTGCGGCATAGAAATCATCCCTGAATTACATCAACAATCTCTTATTGCGACAGAAAAAGTACAACAAGATTTGTCTGATTTTTATCCAAACCGACAATTAACCTTTCTATTAGGCAGTTTTTTAGAGATTCCCTTCACTAACGCCTCTGTGGTACTGATTGGATCACCTTGTTTTAGTCAAAAAATTCTTTACCCGCTAGGAAAAATCATCGATAGTATAGCCAGTATCCATACGGTATTAACATTGCGACCGATCTGCACCCTAGAACGCTTATCCTTTATCAAAGCAGTGCGCGTCGAATGTTCTTGGGATACTGCGTTATGTTATATCTATAAAAGAAAAAGAGTATAAAAATGAAAACGTCCCACGTTCTTCTTGGGTTACCCGCAAGCACTTCATTGGTTATTGGCAACATGATCGGTTCTGGCATTTTTCTATTGCCAGTAGCACTGGCCAGTATTGGTAGCATTAGTTTGCTCGGGTGGATTATCACTGCTGCGGGTTCAATCCTGCTGGCTATTATATTCGGCAAATTGAGCCAGCACCTACCCCTGGTTGGCGGCCTTTATGCGTATTGCCGTCACGAATTAGGGAATTTTCCAGGATATCAAGTCAGTGTTTCTTATTTATTGGGAAACATCATCGGCGATGCAGCGACTGTAGTCGCATTGTTAGCGTATCTTACGGTGTTTTGGCCCGCTATCAATACGGATCCCGCGTTAGCTTTTTTTGTGGGTAGCAGCATTATTTGGTTTATAGCGTTGCTGAATATTATTGGCATCAAACAAGTAAAAATTGTGCAGGTGATCACCACGATTATTAAATTAATTCCTATATTGTTAGTATCGATTGTAGGATTGTTTTATATTGAAACCGCTAATTTTGAACATTTTAATATCTCCGGCCAGTCCAATATCGTCGCCTTAGCCAATGCTGCTATGCTAACTTTTTTTGCATTTGGCGGTCTAGAATCTGCCACTATTCCTGCAGAGCATGTAAAAAATCCGCAAGTGACTATTTATCGTGCTACTTTGTTGGGCACTTTAATTACCGCAACTATTTATATTCTGAGCACAGTAGCGATAATGGGGATGTTTTCTCCTGAAGTTCTCATGCATAATCCAGCACCGTTTGCTGCAGCAGGAAAAGTCATTTTTGGCGGCTTTACTAATCAAATTTTTGCG
>DATAXC010000053.1:0-12143 GCA_036266895.1 Gammaproteobacteria bacterium | reverse complement strand
TTTCATGGTGCGGGAAAATAAGATCGCGGCCACCGGCATGAATATCAAAATTTTCACCTAATAAATTCATCGCCATGGCTGAACATTCAATATGCCAACCCGGCCGGCCTTTACCCCAAGGGGATTCCCAAGCGGGTTCGCCTGGTTTCGCAATTTTCCATAACACAAAATCAAGCGGATCACGCTTAACTTCGTTCACTTCTACGCGCGCGCCACTTTCTAATTGTTCTAAATCATGATGGGACAAACAACCATATTCGGGAAAACTGCGCACATCAAAATAAACATCACCATTACTGGCTACATAGCCATGTTGAGCCGCAATAATTTTTTCGATTAAAGTCACCATTTGCGGAATATATTCAGTCGCACGCGGCTCATGATCGGGTAAAGTGAGTTGTAAAGCAGCAAAATCTTCGTACATCGCTTGAATAAAATAATCGGTGATCGCTTGAATATCTTTGTTACTCTCTTGCGCACGTTTAATGATTTTGTCATCCACATCGGTGACATTACGCACGTAAGTGACTTGATAACCACGCCAACGCAAATAACGCACGATTAAATCGACTGAAGTATAAGTACGTGCATGACCAATATGGCAATAATCATAGACTGTTACGCCGCATACATAGATTTTTATTTGATTGGCTTGTATGGGTGTAAAAATTTCTTTTTGTTGTGTCAGCGTGTTATAGAGTTTTAGCATGTGTTCGTACTCGTTAAATTAGTATTCCGCCCTCTCCCGCCAATGTTGGGCTTCGCAAGCTCAGCCTAATATTAAAATCTGTTCTAATTTTCAAAAAACACACAATTTATATCCTACTAAAATATGCTTTTCATAAAATCACCCCTCACCCGCCGCCTTCGGCGTCGGCCTCTCCCACAAGGGGAGAGGCAATATTCTTTACTTTCCTATTTATTCAACAACGCCCCTTGTGGGAGAGGCAATACTCTTCATTTTTCCTATTTATTCAACAACGCCCACCACCATTTTTTCTGCTTCTCGCAAGCGCTGTTTCATTTTTTCTTGGCCTAATAATTCTGCAATCGTTACTAATTCTGGGCCATGCGTCTTACCAGTCAATGCAACCCGCAACGGCATAAACAATTGCTTTCCGTTGACACCTAACTGCTGCTTCATATCAGCTAACACTTGTGCTAATTGAATACCATGTTGATCGATTGCACGTTCAGCTGTAACAAAAAATGGTGCGCCTGCACCTTGTATCATTGCACGCCCTTCTTCATCCATCTCAACATTATCTTGAAAGAAAATTTGTGCCCACAACGCCCCTTCATGTGGGAAAGTAATATTATGTTTAATGATTTCAATGAAACGTGTCTGCATCGTATGCGGTACTTGGTTCAATATTGTTTCACCTAACCACTCAGCAACACTCGCCGTATCCAGGGCTTGCAGCGCAGCCTTTTGCCAGAAATTCAATTGCACCACATCAAAACGTGCGGAAGATCGGCTTAATCTGGTCATATCAAAGTGTTGCGCCAAATGTGGAAAATTCAATAATGCTTGCGAATCACAATAATGTCCTAAACGTGCCAAATAATTGATAATTGCTACCGGTAGATACCCTTGCATACGCATCTCATGCAAACTAAAACTGCCATGGCGTTTAGAGAGCGGCGCGCCATCATCACCAACGATTAATGACAAATGTCCATATTGCGGAATAGGTAAATTCAAGGTTTGCAACAATAAAATTTGTCGTGGTGTATTCGCTAAATGATCTTCGCCGCGCAACACATGTGATATTTGCATCAATGCATCATCAATCGCGTTACAAAATAAAAACGGTGCGGTGCTGTCTGCTCGTCGGACGATAAAATCGCCAATATCCTTACTTTGAAATTGCTGCGTGCCTTTTACCAAATCATCAAATTGAATGGTGATATCATCCGGCACAATAAAACGCCATGCAGCTGGTACGCCTCTTGCCAATCGTTCATCGATTTGTTCTTTGGATAGTTTGCGGCAAGTTCCCGCATAACGCGGTGCTTGACCGCGTGATAATTGCACTTTACGTGCCAATAGTAATTCTTGGTCAGTACAAAAACAGGGATAAATCAATTTTTTTATTTCTAACGTTTCATAATATTTAGCATAAATGGCTTGACGCTGCGATTGCCAATAGGGGCCAAACGCACCCTCTACACCTGGGCCTTCTTGCCAATGAATGTCTAACCATTGCAAGTCTGCCAGTAAAGATGAAACATAACGCTCATCTGAACGTGCTACATCCGTATCTTCAATGCGTAAAATAAAACTACCATGGTTTTTTTTAGCGCATAAGGCGCTAAACAGAGCTGCGCGGGCATTACCTAAATGAATCATGCCTGTGGGGCTGGGGGAAAACCGTGTCCTAACCGCTACCGCTGTCATAATATCGTATTCCTCGCTTCTATCATTAAACGTTTTATTTCACGCACTGCCGCTTCAAGTCCTGAAAACAATGCTCTAGCTATAATAGCATGTCCGATATTTAATTCATTGATTTGTGGGATACGGGCAATAGCCTGGACATTTTGATAATGCAATCCATGTCCAGCATTCACGATCAGCCCAGCTTGATGCGCGAATTGAGCTGCTTTGACAATACGATGCCATTCTTTTTCTTGTTCACCGGCGTTAGTTGCATCGGCATAAGCACCAGTATGAATTTCAATCACCGGCGCATCGCAACGCAACGCCGCTTCGATTTGCTTTACCTCTGGGTCAATAAACAATGAAACTTCTATTCCCTGATGTTTTAAATGCGTTACCGCAGCACGCACTTCTGCTTCGTGCACGATCACATCTAAACCACCTTCAGTGGTCAATTCTTGACGTTTTTCCGGCACCAAACAGCAATGTTGCGGTTTAATCTGTTCCGCATACGCTATCATGGTATCGTTGACTGCCATTTCTAAATTAAGCCGCGTCAGTAGTAATGTTCGAATCAAGGCCACATCACGTTCTTGGATATGTCGACGATCTTCACGTAAGTGGATAGTAATGCCATCAGCGCCGCCATTCTCTGCCGCATACATGGCTTCAATCGGATCGGGATACCGTGTGCCTCTTGCTTGACGCAAAGTTGCGACGTGATCAACATTTACGCCAAGTAAAATAGGTGTTGTTATCATACTGTATTCCAATAAAATATATTTTTAAACTTACCCCCCGCCCCACTTGCGGGAACCCTCTCCCCTAACCCATCATATAGATCAGCAAACCTACTCCCCCTCTCCCACTTGTGGGAGAGGGCTAGGGGTGAGGGCTCCCCGCTTGCGGGAGAGGGGGAGTAGCTATAGAGATATATATTATGGGCTAGGGGTGAGGAGGGCTACTGGGATAGCTTTTGCCTCTCCCCTTGTGGGAGAGGCAAAAACTTTATTCATAGCCGTTCAATACCCCACAAACAATCGCCGGCTATGTAATCGACGCCGACCCAATAACGTCATCAATACCGAACGCAATAAGCGCTTCGCATCTTGTAAACTTTCTGCATCTGGCCACTGTTCGTTCGCCAATGCCATTAAACTTTTACCAGAAAAAACGTGCGTTTCCACTTCAGGATAATTCTCTATTTCATTGATTATAAATCCATTTTCAAATGTGAACTGATAATATTTTTCTGCTGCAAACGTGCGCTGCAACATCGGTTCAGAAGTAGGCAGCAACCCATATCCCAATTCTTCTAATAAATGTTTTTCAAACAATCGTAATACTTTCTGCTCTAGTACCGGTGTTTGTAATGCTAATAAAGTCATTTCATAACGATGATATAAACCCGGATGTGCATCAAATTTCTGTAATAAGCTTATCAATAATTCATTCAAATAAAAACCGGCAAACAGACAGGTGCCATACAGTGGTTTAATCTTATACTGCGGCGCAATCGGTGCTCGTTCTACTTGGGTTAATGTCACTAATTCACCTTTTCCTACCCAAGAGATTAACAATGGCACAAAAGGTTGCAATAATCCTTGTTGTAATGAGCGGGCTTTACGCACGCCTTTTGCTACAGCAATCAAGCGGCCATATTCGGGGGTAAAGAAGTCAACAAGCGCGCTAGTTTCGCGGTAAGGGCGGCGGTGGAGGACGTAGGCTGGTTGCAATGATATGTTCATTCCCTCTCCCGCCCTTCGGGCACCCTCCCCCGTAAACGGGGGAGGGCTGGAGGAGAGGGCCAACTATTCATACCCTAATCCACGCAGCGCTCGCTCATCGTCAGTCCAATTCTCTTTCACCTTCACCCATAACCGTAAAAATACTTTAGTCCCCAACAATTTTTCAATTTCACGCCGTGCTTGCGTACCAATTTTTTTCAGTTTAGCCCCTTCCTTGCCAATAATAATAATTTTTTGGCCGGGTCGCTCCACCCAAATAATTGCACTGATTTCCATGATTTCTTTTGTTTTATTTGCTAGCACCGTTTCATCTTTAACTGCTTCTGTTTCTTTTACTTTAAATTGTTCGATTTCTACGGTAGTCGCATAAGGTAATTCTTGCGCAGTTGTCTGAATTAATTTCTCGCGAATAATTTCCGCCACTTGAAAACGCACACTTTTATCCGTGCGTTGATCTGACGGAAATAACATCGGGCCGGCTGGTAATAAATCAATAATACTTTGCTCTAACCCATCAATATTGTCAGCTTTGGTTGCGGAAATAGGCACAATTGCAGCAAAATCAAATTTACTTTGCAATTTAGTGATAAAAGGCAGCAAAGTCGCCCTGTCCGGCAATAAATCGATTTTATTAATGACTAAAATAACTGGCTTTTTATCGTCTAATCGCTGTAATTTTTCTACTACTAATTCATCTTCATGCCGCCAATGCAGCGCATCCATCATAAACATAATCACATCTGCATCAGCAATCACTGCGTTTGCTACGCGATTCATATAACGATTCATCGCGCGTTTTTCATCTTGATGTAATCCGGGAGTATCAATATAAATAATTTGCGCGTGCGGCAACGTTTGAATACCGAGAATTTGCCAGCGCGTAGTTTGCGGCTTTGCCGATGTGATGCTGATTTTTTCATGCACCAAAACATTTAACAGCGTAGATTTACCGACATTCGGACGCCCAATAATAGCAACGTAACCACTTTTTTGTATATCGAGCTCACTCATTTGTTTTCCTTGAATAAATCCAACATCGCTTGTGCGGCTGCTTGTTCAGCACGACGGCGACTGGTTCCTTGCCCCATACTTTTTTCTTTAATGCCATTGACTTGGCAACTGACATTAAATAATTGCTGATGCGCTTCACCTTCAATCGATTCGACCACATATAATGGCAGCGTTAATCGTTGGCCTTGCACATATTCTTGCAATAAAGTTTTAGGATCTTTATGGCTTGCTGCCGAAGAAAGCGATTGCAGCAATGGCCGATACCATTCTAAAATTTTTGCACGAGCGGCATCAAAATCCGTATCCAAATATAACGCACCAATTAATGCTTCCATAGCACAAGACAAAATGGAATGCCGGCTATGTCCGCCGCTGCGTTGCTCACCTGATCCTAAAAATAAATGTTTACCCAAATCAAATATGACCGCCAATTCTGCCAGCGCATCACGATTGACTAAAGTCGCACGCCAACGACTCAATTCACCTTCGGTGGCATTGGGAAACTGTTGATATAACACTTCAGCAATAATAAAGTTAACAACCGCATCGCCTAAAAATTCTAAACGTTCATTATGTTCACCGCCTTTACTACGATGTGTCAGCGCTACCTTTAGCAAGGCAGGCTGCTGAAAGGTATAATTCAATTTTTTCATTAAATCACTCATAGACTGATTTTCCAATTCGATTCCATCTAACTGTAGTATGTATACCATCCCAACTCATCCAAATTAAAATTGCTTTACCCACTATATTCTCTTCTGGCACAAATCCCCAATAGCGACTATCTGCACTATCATCACGATTATCGCCCAAGACAAAATACATGCCTGCTGGCACGACCAAGTCACGATAATCTCGACTCGTTCTTTCCGGATCAACAAACATTTCATGCTGCACATTCAATAAGTTTTCTTGTTTTTTTAGCATGGTTCTTTTCATGCCTTGTTCATCATAAGCAATGGCTTTACCCAGTTCAACCTGTGGGATTTTTTGACCATTAATATACAGCTCTTTATTCACATAGCTAATGTGATCACCAGGCAACCCAATCACTCGCTTAACAAAATCGTAAGATTTATTCGCTGGCCAACGAAAAACCATGATGTCACCGCGCTGCGGTTTACCATCGCCAAACAGTTTGGTTTGCGTAATGGGTAAGCGCGTCCCATATTGATATTTATTCACTAAAATAAAATCGCCTTGCAACAAAGTTGGCTCCAACGAACCAGATGGAATACGGAAAGGCTCAAATAAAAAAGCACGCAATAAAAATACGATTAATAGCACCGGAAAAAAAGAACGGGCATAATCCATAATAATGGGCATATGCGGCGTTTTACCTTGCGCATGGGCTTTGCGTTGACGGCGCGGCGCAAAAAAGATGATGTCAAGTAAATAAAGGCCGCCGCAAACCAGTACTGCGTAAAATAAAATTAATTCAAAATTAAAGTGCATGTATATTACCTCTATACCCTCTCCCGCACTTGTTGCGGGAGTGCCCGAAGGGCGGGAGAGGGCTATTCACTTACTTCTTTTCCCCAATCTTCAACACTGCCAAAAACGCTTCTTGCGGTACTTCCACATTACCCACTTGCTTCATGCGTTTCTTGCCTTCTTTTTGTTTCTCTAACAATTTACGTTTACGGGAAATATCACCGCCATAACATTTCGCTGTCACATTTTTCCGCACGGCTTTTACTGTTTGACGAGAAATAATATGCGCACCAATCGCTGCCTGAACAGCCACATCAAACATTTGCCGCGGAATCAGTTCTTGCAACTTTTCCGTAATTAAACGGCCGCGTGATTGTGCTTGATCTTTATGTACAATTGAAGCTAGCGCATCGACGCGATCACCATTAATTAAAATATCGAGTTTCACCAAATCCGCTTCTTGAAAATGCTCAAAACCATAATCCAATGAAGCATAACCACGACTCACCGATTTCAAGCGATCAAAAAAATCCAATACAATTTCATTCATGGGTAACTCATAAACTAACGCAACTTGATTGCCATGGTATAACATACTTTTTTGTGCGCCACGTTTTTCGACACACAAAGTAATCACGTTACCCAGATAGGTTTGCGGCACTAAAATATGTGCTTTGGCAATCGGTTCACGAATTTCAGCAATATAGTTAACTGCGGGTAATTTAGAAGGATTATCCACATGCAATATTTCACCCTTCGTTGTTAAAATTTCATAAATCACCGTTGGCGCAGTAGAAATCAATTCTAAATTATATTCACGCTCTAAGCGTTCTTGCACAATTTCCATGTGCAGCATACCTAAAAAGCCACATCGAAAACCAAACCCCAATGCTTCAGAAGACTCTGGTTCAAAGAATAACGCTGCATCATTTAACCGTAATTTATTCAGCGCTTCACGTAATGCGGGGAAATCATCTGAATAAATAGGAAATAAACCGGCATAGACTTGTGGTTTAATCTTTTTGAAACCTGGCAACATCGTCGTTGCCGGACGATGCGCTAACGTAAGGGTATCCCCCACTGGTGCGCCATTAATATCTTTAATCCCTGCAATCACATAGCCGACTTCACCTGCTTGCAAACTCTCTTTAGCAACGCGTTTAGGTGTAAATATACCCAATCCACCTACTTCATAGCCGCGACCTGTCGACATCACTTGCATTTTATCGCCGACTTTAAAGCCGCCATTTTTTACTCGCACCAGCGATACCACCCCTAAATAAGCATCAAACCAAGAATCAATAATCAGCGCTTGTAGTGGTGCATTGGGATCTCCTTCTGGCGCTGGGATATGACTGACTAAATGCTCTAGCAATTCTTCAATCCCTATTCCTTGCTTAGCACTAACCCGCACTGCTTGTGTGGCTTCTAAACCAATAATATCTTCGATTTCTTGAATCACGCGCTCCGGGTCTGCTTGCGGCAAATCAATTTTATTCAGTACTGGTAATACGGTTAAACCTTGATCTAAAGCGGTATAACAAACCGCCACGGTTTGTGCTTCTACCCCTTGTCCGGCATCGACAACAAGTAGCGCACCTTCACATGCGGCCAATGATCGAGAAACTTCATAAGAAAAATCAACATGGCCGGGAGTATCAATGAAGTTTAATTGATAAATCTGACCATCTTTGGCTGGATAAGACAGAGTCACGCTATGGGCTTTAATCGTGATACCGCGTTCTCGCTCCAAATCCATGGAATCTAAGACTTGCGCCTGCATTTCTCGCTCGCTCAATCCGCCACAATATTGGATTAAACGATCGGCCAAGGTAGACTTGCCATGGTCGATATGGGCGATAATTGAAAAATTTCGTATAGTTTGCATAAGTTGCTGATGGTAATATTAAAGTGTCTCCCCCGCAAGCTCGGATGTCGGATGATGGTGGGCACGCTACGCTTTGCCCACCCTACGTTACCTCTATGGTAGAGTGGGCAAAGCGTAGCGCCCACCATCATCCGAATAAAGGAAAATGCCATGCCTGAACGACAAACTAAAGAACCCAGCAACTTAGCCATTCAAGTGGTTGCGATGCCTGCTGATACAAATGCAAATGGCGATATTTTTGGCGGCTGGCTGGTTTCGCACATGGATCTAGCGGCTGGTATCGAAGCAAAACGCCGCGCCAAATGTCGAGTTGTCACAGTTGCCATTGATGCGCTGACCTTCATCAAACCAGTTAAAATTGGTGATGTGGTCAGTTGTTATGCACAATTATTGAAAATTGGCCGTACATCGATGCAGTTTAAAATTGAAGCCTGGTCGCTATCCATCAATGAAACAGAAGCCAAAAAAGTTGCGGAAGGAATTTTTACTTTTGTCGCGATTGACGAGCAAGGTAAACCTCGCCCAGTGGTGGTATAGGGAAATCCCCCCTCACCCGCCGCTACGCGTCGGCCTCTCCCACAAGGGGAGAGGCAAAAGCTCTCTAGGCGTATTTATTCAACAACGCCCCCACAAGGGGAGAGGCAAAAGCTCTCTAGGCGTATTTATTCAACAACGCCCCCACAAGGGGAGAGGCAAAAGCTCTCTAGGCGTATTTATTCAACAACGCCCCCACAAGGGGAGAGGCAACACACATTGTTTTTTATTTGTGATTTCTATCAGCTAGAAAAAAATGATAAGCATGGCCTCTCCCCTCCGTGGGAGAGGCCGACGCGCAGCGGCGGGTGAGGGGGAACCAACCTTTTCATTGAAGATTGAACAAAACAACTTACCGCAATTTTAAAGTAGCCAAACCACATAACACCAACACAAAAGTAATAATCCAAAAACGCACGATAACCCGCGGTTCTGGCCAGCCTTTCAATTCAAAATGATGGTGAATCGGTGCCATTTTAAAAATACGTTTACCGGTCAACTTAAATGAAGCGACTTGTAAAATCACCGATACGGTTTCTAAAACAAAAATACCGCTCATCACAAAAAAAACAATTTCTTGTCGCACAATAACCGCAATAGTGCCTAACGCAGCGCCTAAAGCCAGCGCACCAACATCACCCATAAATACTTGCGCGGGATAAGTGTTAAACCATAAAAATCCTAATCCTGCTCCAACCAATGCTGCACAAAATACGACAATTTCTCCAGCACCCGGCACATAGGGAATAGCTAAATAATTGGCAAAATTAAAATTTCCTGAAACATAAGCAAATATACCTAACGCGCCACTAATCATGATGGCCGGCACAATGGCTAAACCATCTAAACCATCGGTTAAGTTCACCGCATTACTTGAACCGACAATCACAAAATAAGTTAATAAAATAAAAAATGGCCCTAAAGTAATCACGGTATTTTTAAAAAATGGTAAAATAAGTTGCGTTTCAATGGGTAATTTTGCTGAAAAAAACAAATAAAATGCTGCGCCAAATCCTAATAATGATTGTAATAAATATTTTTGCCGTGCTGGCATACCCGCACTATGTTTCAATACCAGCTTACGATAATCATCCCAATAACCAATCGCACCAAATCCTAAAGTGACGATTAACACTAACCAAACATAACGATCTCTCAGATCACTCCATAATAAGGTACTGAGTAATACAGCAATAATAATCAACGTACCGCCCATCGTCGGTGTGCCCGCTTTACTTAAATGGCTTTGCGGCCCATCATCACGTACCACTTGTCCAACACGGTGCGAGCTGAGCTGCCGAATCAAGCTAGGGCCTAACCAGAGCGCCATAATCAACGCGGTTAAAGTGCCCAAAATAGCACGCAAGGTGAGATATTGAAAAACGTGAAAGCCGCTGTAATACTTCGTCAGCCAAATACTAAGCCATAATAACATTTTATTATCTCCCCCAATAACCTTCCACCTGCTCCACATCACTAAACGGTATCTTTTCATCGCCTAATTGCTGATACCGTTCAGCGCCTTTTCCTGCAATCAATACACAATCTTCTGCACCAGCTAATTGTATACTGTTCTGAATTGCTTTAGCACGATCTAACTCCACCGAAACAGTTTGCGGATGAATAAATCCTTGCATAATCTGTTCCGCAATCGCCATCGGTTGTTCATGGCGCGGATTATCATTCGTCACAATCACTACATCAGCTAACGTTTCCGCAATTTTTGCCATCAGCGGTCGCTTGCCTTGGTCTCTATCGCCGCCACAACCAAACACACAAATCAATTTGCCTTTAGTATGCGGCCGCAATGCACGCAATGCATTTTCTAAAGAATCTGGTGTGTGCGAATAATCCACCACCACCAGCGGTTTACCGGTTCCGCCCAAAGTTTGCATGCGGCCCGCTATCGGACGTAATGCAGCAAAACTTGCCAACACATTTTTTAGCGGCATGCCATATAAACAGAGTACTGTTAATACTGCTAACAAGTTGTTTAAATTAAAATGACCGATTAATGGCGCGGAAAATTCACCACTCCCCCATGGGGTCTGCACGATAGCGCGAATCCCTTGTAAAGAAAAATGCGCTTCGCTGGTGTAAACCAACGGTACATGTTTGGATAACGATACAGGTGAATGCATGCTATAAGCATATACTGATTTTTTTTTATCTTTACTTAATTGTTGCAGCCAGTTGGCACCATAACTATCTGCTGCATTAATCACAATATGTTTCACATTAAATGCTGACAAAAATCGATATTTGACCGCGGCATAAGTCGCCATGTCGCCATGATAATCTAAATGATCTTGCGTCAAATTAGTAAAAAGCGCTGTTTCAAAAGCTAATTGGTTAACCCGTTCTTGGGCAATACTATGCGAAGATACTTCCATCGCAACCGCTTGCGCTTGTTGATCTAGTAAATGCCGTAACATCGCTTGCAGAGTAATCGCATCAGGTGTCGTCAATCCTATCTCTTGTAAGTGGCCGAGAAAACCAGCGCCCAATGTGCCAATCACGCCACAAGCAATTTGCGCCGCTTGTAAACTTTGCGCAATAAAATGCGTACAAGACGTTTTGCCATTGGTGCCCGTCACGCCTAATAAACGCAATTTTTCTGCTGGATAATCATAAAAACAAGCAGCCAATTGACTAATCTGACTCGCTAATGCGGGGACATTAATGATTGGTATTTGTTGCGGCGCTTGCATAGCGACATCCACTTTATCAGTATCGATTAAAATAGCGGTTGCACCACGCGCAATCGCATCGGCAATATATTGACCGCCATTTTGCTGGGTACCCTGAATGGCTATAAATAGATAATTAGCCGCAACTTGACGACTATCTAAGGTGAGACCGGCAATTTCCCTATCCATATGATTGGGGATGGAAGAAGAAATTGTTTTCAATAGCGATGAAAGCTTCATATAGTATAATAAAGTTAAATTTCAAAAAAAGGCAATCTATGTCTCAATTATCTCCTAAAGCCATTGGTATCTTTGGCGGCACGTTCGACCCCATTCATCTGGGTCATTTACGCATGGCATTAGAATTGCATGATCAGCTTCAGCTTGCCAAAGTCCACGTTGTCCCCTGTTACCAACCCGTACACCGCGAGTTGCCGCTGGCTTCACCGGCGCAG
>DATAXC010000052.1:0-4714 GCA_036266895.1 Gammaproteobacteria bacterium | reverse complement strand
ATTACTAAAGCAACAATGATCGTATTAGGCCCTGGATTAGGACAATCGGATTGGGCAATTAATTTATGGTCAATGGTCATGTCACATCCACGTTGTCAACAAGCATTACCGTTAGTGGTTGATGCCGATGGATTGAATATTTTAGCCAACATGCCGCGGATTTATCCGCATTGGGTCATCACCCCGCATCCAGGTGAAGCAGCACGCTTATTACAAACAACCACACAAGCCATTCAACAAGATCGCATTGCCGCAGTACAAGCGTTAAACCAACGTTATGGCGGCGTCAGTGTATTAAAAGGTGCGGGTACATTAATCGCTACACCTGATTCTCCGTTGGCTCTTTGTGATAAAGGCAATCCAGGCATGGCCACTGCTGGCATGGGTGATGTATTAAGCGGTGTCATCGGTGGTTTAATTGCACAAGGTATCCCGATTGCTGACGCAGCAAAATTAGGCGTTTATTTACATGCGTACGCAGGTGATTTAGCAGCTAAAGAAGGTGAACGTGGTTTATTGGCTTTAGATTTAATGGCACCATTGCGGTATGTCATTAATCACCCTCTATAATAATGAACACTTGAAAATGCAAAAATCACATTTTCAAGTGTAATGGGTATATCACATGTCTACTTCTACGTTTCTTATTACTTCCACAGAAGAAATGACTGCATTTGGCAATAAGTTGGCAAACGCCATTCCATTCCATACAAAAAAACCAACTATTATTTTTTTATACGGTGAGTTGGGAACCGGCAAAACCACGCTAACTCGCGGGTTTTTACAAGGGTTAGGTTATCAAGGTAAAGTTAAAAGTCCAACTTATGCTTTAGTTGAACCATATGAAATTAATCATCATACGGTTTATCATTTCGATTTTTATCGTCTCACTGATCCGCATACACTGGAACAAATTGGTATTCAAGATTACTTTGCTACACCCACTATTTGTTTAATTGAATGGCCAGACAACGGTGTTGGTTATTTACCAACGCCTGATTTAAGTTGCCACTTAGAGATCGCCGGTGAACATCGTACTTTGCGATTAGTCACAACTATGTCTCTTGTTTTAACATAAAATATTTCTTAAGCAGCGCGTTCAATACGCCCATAAATCCTTGCGTTTTTACGTTGCCATTTCCATATGTCTAAAGCTTGCTGCATCGCAAGCCAGCTTTCGGGATATCTTTCACATTTAAAAGCCCGCATTTAAAAAAACCGGACTGTTTTCTGCTTATTACCGCCAAGCTTATCGCCCATAGCGGGCACATTTCGTAAATAACTTTTTTCTATTGCCTGTACTTGTGTCTCGGTTTTTTCAAGCGCTTTTTGTATCGATTTAACCTCTTCCATGCTCACTTGTTCTTTATTATTATTAGCAAAATTCTCTATTTTATTTGTCAGCGCCACCACCAGTTGCTGCGTATCCAAAGATTGTCGCTGCAATTGATCAAAATCTTCCCGATTAATCGAGAATTGATCTATCGCTAACTCGCCAATATTCGAAAGTCTTTCATTAATTGGATCAACAATAACAAATCCATCTTCTTCATCCACTGCAAAAGCTTGAAACGGAATATATCGACTACTCAACATCCCCTCCAATGTCTGAATATGACAGCGCATGGTTTGATTAAGTTTAACGACCTTACCATAAGCCTCTCGTAACTGTTGATTCTCTTGACGCATTTTAGCAATATCATTTTCTAATTGTGATATTCTGATAATCAACGCCTGTTCGCGCTGATCAGAAACTGCTTTAGCATTATTTTCTTCAATTAATTTATCGATGTAGGCATTTCGCAAATGCTCTTCATTATACTTTTTGTCAAACAAGATATCGCGCAGCAATCTACGCAACAAACTACCTACACTAACAAAAGGCAGCCATTCTGTTAAAAAATTTGTATGCATAACATCATATCTTGTAATAAATTGCCGCCTTAATTCAAGAACGTTTTGACAGGTTTTCAATATATTTAAAAAATGCTCGATATCGGCACATCGATCATCAGGCATCACTAATTTATTATCGACATAATGTTTTTCATACTTTTCAAGCGCCTCCAATAAAGCTAATTTAAACTCTTCGACTAACATAGTCATTCTCCAACTTTGGTGATTTTAACGATGCATCAGTAGCGACTGTTTTTTTACCAAACAAAGAAACACATTCGGGTAATTCACGTGATGCTGCATCGATTAAGGCATTCAACACTTGTGTTTTTTTAGATACGGTTGCAGCTTGCTGTATTTGCCGCTTAAATAAGGACAAATTCGCTTGCAAGTTAATCACTCTAACTACAGATGGATTGGATGCAACAATAGCTTGTCGTCCAATTAAATCTTGTTTCGTGATAGATTGCTTATCATCATCGATTAATTGTTTAGACACTTGATTAAAAATACGTAATTTATCTTCATTACAATTAGCCAATACTCGCAATTTTTGTTGGCAGGCTTCCTCCACTTGCGTACATACTTTATCAGCATAAGATTGGGCATAATCTGCCGCCAATTCATCGCTAATGGCAATATAGGCTTGCACAAATTCCTGCCATTGCTGTTGAATACGTTCAACTGTCCACGCCTGAAAATGCGCCTGCGAACGCGCCGAACCATATTGAGAACACATCAAGTAAATTTGCTTGGCCAATGTCATCACCGCATCAAGTGTTTCTTGTGCCTTCACACCAATGACACTCCCTGCAATGCTTCGTGCTTGGCGAATCAGCCAATAATCAAGGTACGTATGTAACTCTTTTTTCTCTTCTGCATTACCTAACGCGTACATGACTTGAATATCTAGAAAAGTTACCTCTAAATTGCTGTTGAAACGCAAATGATGTTTAATCGACGGTAGAATTATTTTTGCTACCGCTCGACAAGTTGGCTCCATACGCAGACGAACTTGCAATGCGGCTTGTTGAGAAGGTGTATTGCTGATTTGTAGTTGCTGTTTTATATTAACTATCCATTCAACTTTATCTTGTTTTTCAGTGATTGGCATATTAACTCGATGCAAATACAGATCATCCAATGCTTTTTTCCATTGACTTAATGTATCTTGCTTAAAAAAACAAGATAGCCGCTGCATGGCTTGCGCTAAGCGTTGCTGTTGTACTGGATCAATCTCTTCAGACAACAATTGCTTTAACTGCTCCACATGAGCCCACAAATTAGCGCGCACTGTTTCATTCGCAAATAAATCTGCGTTAGTTTGAGTCATCTCATCTAAACCAATAACCCAGGCAATCAGATTGTCACGCAAATTATGCACATAACTGGTTATCTGCGGACACCAGGCAGCATGCAATTTTTTCCGATTTAATTGCCACCATGGTATCTTTTCTTCTAAAGCAGTTTTTTTAGCTGCAACAGCCAATTGATAATGCGCCAGAGATTTCTTAATTTGCGCTTCGGCAAGGGGTAAATCTGTAAAACAACACTTAGCCATTGGCCAAGAAAAAGTAAGATTAGCAAATAATTGCCGATGCTCTTCAAAAAATTCCACACAAGCACTATCACTAAACAACCAACGCGGCGATTTAATCGTATAAGGCACAAATTGTGCTAATTGAATAGGTGCCAATAATTGCCGATGTTTCGTTTTAACAGCAACCACATCTGCCTGATTAGTATTATGCCAATGCAATAATCGATTTAACTTTTTCTTATGTTCTTTACTGCCCTGTTGTTCAAGTGCATTATGCAGCTGATTAAAAAATACAGTATCTAATCGTTGTTCTGTCTGCAAACAAAAATACGATGTCTCCATACAACCCAATTCTTGTAATTTTTTCACTAAATAAGAAGAAACGTGATCAGTGGTTGTATCCGCTTGTTCAGAAGCAACTCGCAACCGTAATAACATGGCATCCAATACTTGCGCACGCCACTGTTCCAAATCCTCGCTGCGCTGCAATAAAGAGGTTTGGTATTGTCTGGCTAATTCAGCAGGCATGCGCTTAGAACGCCAAAATCTTTTTTGATTGTCTGCTAATTCTTTTAACGCATCAGCAAATAATTGCTGATATTGAATAATTTGATATAGTAAAAACACTAATCCTGGCGTGGAATGCAAATAAAAAATTTTATGTTGCTGCCAATCTTGTTTTAATTGCAACAATTGTTCATGTTGTTGCGTTTGTTGTGCGGTCTCTTCAAATCGCTGCCATGTTTGCTGATCATCCAAGATTGCTTTAGTTCGTAACTCCCATTCATATGCGCGCACCATCTGCTTTTCATTTTTTATTTTGCGCACAATGCTCTGCAATCCCGCCATGCTAATCGCATTGGGCTCTGTTTCTGCTTTGGCCAATTCCTCTCTAACTGCTGTCCGATCTAAATAATAAGGTGGATCATATTTTGCTGCTTCCAGGACAATATCATCACTTTTATTTAAAAAAGCGACGTTTGCTGCTTGTAAATACCATAATCCCCAAGTTTCTGCTGAATCTATTTGGTGGGAATTATGTTGGTTATACGTTAAAATGCTTTCATGCACGTTAAACATAGGCATACCCCATTGAATAATAAAAATATGTAGTTAAAAAAATGGGCGGGTAAAGAGAGGGATGCGTAATCAATACGCAAATAAATAGCTTGGCTTAGAAGGATTGGGCGAATACCCAATGAGAAAAAAATGTGTAGCAAGGAAAACGGAGAAAGAAGAAAATATTGAAATATTTATTTTCGGTGAGATACGGCGCAT
>DATAXC010000166.1:0-11537 GCA_036266895.1 Gammaproteobacteria bacterium | reverse complement strand
ATGGGGGGTTGTTGAATAAATGGGAAAAGTGAGAAGTATTGCCTCTCCCACAAGGGGAGAGGCAAAAGCTCTGGGGTATTTATTCAACAACGCCCACACAAGGGGAGAGGCAAAAGCTCTGGGGTATTTATTCAACAACGCCCACACAAGGGGAGAGGCAAAAGCTCCAGCGTATTGATTTATTCAACAACGCCTCTTGTGGAGGAGGATGAGCGCAGCGCGCCCACCACTCACTAACCATTGGCAATTCCGCTCACCCTTAATTATACTATACCGCTAAATAACTTAATGAATTAAATAAAAAAATATTCAACAGGAAATAACTTAGGGAGTTCGTATGTCAACTTCGTTTTTTGCTGGTGGCCCATTACCGCAATTTTCAGCGATTCAGCCAGCAACGATACCAGCTAACGTAGGTCAATTATTAGAAGAGAATAAAATAAAATTGGCACAGTTATTAGCACAACCCGTTTATACCTGGGATAATTTAATGTTTCCCTTAGAAGAAATGGGTGATGCCTTAGGAAAAACCTGGTCGCCGATTTCACACCTGCGTGCCGTCATGGAATCTGATGCGCTACGCCAAGCATATCATGACACCTTGCCGTTACTGATCGCCTACCATACCGCGGTCGCACAAAATGAACAGCTATTTCAAGCGATGATGGCTTTAATGACCAGTCCTGCTTTTGCAAGTTATAACCCCGCGCAAAAAAAGATATTAGAAAATGAAATCCGCGATTTTAAATTAGCAGGCGTGCATTTATCCGCAGAGAAAAAAAATCGTATGGCTGCATTGCAAACGCAATTGAGCCAACTCACGACTAAATTTTCCGAAAACGTGTTAGATGCCACCCATGCTTGGACTTTACACATTACCGATGCTAACCAATTAGCGGGGTTGCCAGCGCAAGCGATGCAATTAACACTGGAAAATGCCAAACAACATGGTTTGGAAGGGTATTTGCTGACCTTAGATTATCCAACCTATGCAGCCGGTATTAAATTTTTGCATGACCGTGAATTACGTAAGACCCTCTACACGGCTTATTGCACCCGAGCATCAGATCAAGGTCCCAATGCGGGTAAATGGGATAACAGTGCAGTAATGGCAGATATTTTGCGGTTACGGCATGAAATGGCGCAATTGGTTGGATTTAATAATTTTGCCGAATATTCATTAGCCACCAAAATGGCGCACTCACCCGAACAAGTACTCGATTTTCTCAATGATTTATTAATTAAAACCAAGCCGATTGCTGCAGCGGAACAGGCTGCCTTGGTTGAATTTGCACAAGCAGACGGTATCCAAGACTTTGCTGCATGGGATGTCGCTTATTACTCAGAGAAACTACAAGAAACCCAATTTAAATTTTCTCAAGAAGATGTTCGTCCGTATTTTCCCGTCGATAAAGTATTGAATGGGTTATTTGAGATCGTCAATAAGTTATATGGTTTGACGATCCAGGAAGAAAAAAATATCGATGTTTGGCATCCACAAGTACGATTTTTTTCTTTACTTGATGAGAGCGGACAAATACGAGGTGGTTTTTATGTTGATTTATATGCGCGGCCGCACAAACGCGATGGTGCTTGGATGGATGATTGCCGGGCACGCCGCCTAACGCAAGCAGGTGTTTTGCAATGTCCGGTGGCTTTTTTAACCTGTAATTTTATGCCGCCGGTAGAAGGGCAGCCTGCGCTCTTGACACATGATGATGTTTTAACGGTTTTTCATGAATTTGGTCATTGTTTGCATCACTTATTAACTAAAGTAGATTATCCTGCTGTGGGCGGCATTAGTGGTGTGCCATGGGATGCGGTTGAATTTCCGAGTCAATTTTTAGAAAACTATTGCTGGGAAAAAGCGTCACTGGATTTGCTGGCCGCACATTATCAAACCGGTGCGCCGTTGCCAGGTGAACTGTATGAAAAAATGTGGGCAGCGAAGAACTTTCAAGCCGGTTTGCAAATGATTCGGCAATTAGAATTTTCTTTGTTTGATTTTCGTTTGCACCTGGACTATGACCCGCAGAAAAAGGCACAAATTCAATCCTTATTGAATGAAATCAGACAACAAACGTCCGTTTTGCCGATGCCTGATTTCAATCGATTTCAGCATAGCTTTTCACATATTTTTGCTGGTGGTTATGCGGCTGGCTATTACAGTTACAAATGGGCGGAAGTGTTATCAGCGGATGCCTATGCTAAATTTTTGGAAAAAGGTATTTTTGATCAAGCCACGGGTCGTTCTTTTATGCGAAATATTTTAGAAACCGGTGGTGTTCGAGACCCGATGGTGTCTTTTGTGGCTTTTCGAGGTCGTGAACCGACGATAGATGCGTTATTGCAACAAAGTGGGATTGTGTAGTGGGGGTCACCAGGGTCATAATGTTCTAAGTGTCCGCCATCGCAGCAAGGATGATGGTGAGTAAAGCGTTTGCGGTGTCTGTCCAATAACATAAGGTCAAGCCCAATGAATGCTAGCAAAGCTCATCAGCCGAAGGCGCTTCCTGTCTTATTTCTAACTGAAATGTGGGAGCGATTTGGCTTTTATGTCGTACAGGGATTGTTAATCCTTTACATGACTTCTTATTTTGGCTTTACCGATAATGAAGGCTATACCATTTTGGGGGTGTTTTCAGCACTTGTTTATATCTCCCCTTTTATCGGTGGATTTTTAGCAGATCGCATCTTAGGCTTTAAAGTGGCCATCGTTTGGGGAGGATTGTTTTTAGTCGTAGGCTACGCCATGTTAGCGCTGCCTTATACTAAATTGCTTTTTTATCCAGCACTGGCAACCATTATCATTGGCAATGGCTTGTTCAAGCCAAATATTTCTAGTTTATTAGGTGTTCAATATACTGCAGATGATCCACGACGAGACTCAGGATTTACCATTTTTTATATTGGTATCAATATTGGCGCTTTGTTAGCCGGTTTGAGTTCTGGTTACATTAAAGCGTTATTTGGTTGGCACATGAGTTTTGCTCTGGCCAGTATTGGGTTAATCATCGGTCTGATCACGTTTGCTTTTGGTCTAAAACAAATTAAGTCCGTACGTAATGCCCCTAAACCGCATCGCCATTTTTATTGGCAATTATTTTTTTATTGCGTGTTGGCGGTGATTGGGGTGAATTTTTTATTGAGAATTCAAACGCTAGCTAATTGGTTGCTGCCTGCTGCGGGCATCTTATTGATTGTGTTTTTAATCGTGTTGACCTTGCAACAAAAAGCGGAATATCGACAACGATTGTTCATTCTTAATTTTTTAATTGTGTCTTCTATTGTTTTTTGGATGTTGTTTTTGCAAATGTTTTTTTCAGCGAATCTCTTTATTGATCGATTGGTTGAGAAAACCTTGTGGGGGATCCCGTTGACCACTACGGTTTTTTATGCGATTGAGAGTATGTTGATTGTTTTATTGGGACCTCTTTTTGCCTGGTTATGGGAAGTGTTGGCGGAACGGGATAAGAATCCTTCGCCGGTGATTAAGTTTGCTTTAGGTATTTTGTTCGCTGGCTTGGGTTTTATGGTGTTAAGCACCAGTACTTTATTTCCGACAGCAGAGGGATTAATTAGTCCGCATTGGGTATTTTTTGCTTATTTGTTAATCACTATTGGCGAGCTATTACTCTCACCGATTGGTTTGTCCGCGGTGACGATGTTAGCCCCGCCGCATTTAATTGGTATGATGATGGGTGTTTGGTTTGTAGCAACCGGTTTTGGCGGTATTTTTGCTGGATTGATCGCGAAATTAGCCAGTGTGCCTGCTACCGCGGTGACTGTTACCGAAAAATTAACTATTTATCAAAATGCATTTCTAGATTATGCTTACTTCGCTTTTATTGTAGCGATTATTTTGTTTTTTATGCGGTTGGGGTTAAGAAAGATTAATATTCATTGAGGTCTATATTATGGGCGTATATGGTTTAAACGAAATTAGAAGTGGCGTGAAGTTGATCATCGATAATGATCCTTGTGTGGTGGTAGATAATGAATTTGTCAAACCAGGCAAAGGCCAGGCATTTAATCGGTTAAAATACCGCAATTTAAAAACCGGGCGTGTGATTGAGCGTACCTATAAATCAGGTGACAGTATTCCAGCAGCCGATGTCGTGGAAATCGATGCGCAGTTTTTATATGGCGATGGCAGCGAATGGCATTTTATGGCCACAGAAACGTATGAGCAATATGCTCTCCATGAAGCAGAAGTGGCTGAAGCAAAAATGTGGTTGAAAGAACAAGCGGAATGCAAGTTAACCTTATGGAATGGCTTGCCGATTTTGGTAGTTCCGCCCATTTTTGTTGCATTGAAAATTGTTGAAACTGATCCAGGGGTGCGTGGTGATACTTCAGGCGGCGGCGGTAAACCGGCAAAATTAGAAACCGGTGCGGTAGTGCGCGTCCCATTGTTCGTGCAAGAAGGGGAAATCATTAAAATTGACACTAGAACGGCTGAGTACGTCTCTCGTGCTAAAGAATAAATTGACTAATGACGCAGACTTAGCAGCAAACCTACCCTGGCAACCTTCCGCTTCTTTAGATAATCTGCGTAAGCGCGCGGCTATTTTTGCTAAGATACGCCAATTTTTTGCTGAGCGAGGCGTGTTGGAAGTCGAAACACCGTTATTGTGCCATACCTCGGTGCCAGATCCATATATTCAAAGCATTCCCACAATGCTTCAACAACAACCGCATCCTTATTATTTACAAACATCACCTGAATATGCGATGAAACGCTTGTTGGCTGCGGGTAGCGGCGCGATTTATCAAATCAGTAAAGCATTTCGTCAAGAAGAAGTCGGTCGTTGGCATAATCCAGAATTTTCCATGTTGGAATGGTATCGCCCTGGCTTTGATCATCATGCATTAATGCAGGAAATGGATTTGCTGTTGCAAGTGGTGTTAGCAACCCCGCCGGCGGAAAAAGTAACTTATGCCCAACTGTTTATGACTGGGTTGGACTTAGATCCGCACCGCGCTGATTTAACTACGTTGGCTAATTGTGCTGCACAGCAGCAACTGGTGGTAGCCGGTGAAGTGAATGATAAAGACACTTGGTTGCAATTATTGATGAGTCATAGCATCGAACCGCAATTAGGCAAAGATTGTCCTTGTTTTGTTTACGATTTTCCGGCGTCACAAGCAGCATTGGCTAGGATTCAGCCCGGCCCACCCGCTGTTGCTGCCCGTTTTGAAGTGTATTTTCGCGGCATTGAATTAGCCAATGGCTTTCATGAATTACAAGATGCAGCGGAACAACGCACTCGATTTGAGAAAAATTTACTAGACCGACAACAGCTTGGTCTTGCATTATTACCTATAGATGAATTGTTATTGGCGGCATTAACCCAAGGCTTACCCGATTGTGCTGGCGTTGCTTTGGGTTTGGATCGTTTAGTGATGTTGGCTATCGGGTCTACACACATTGCTGAGGTAGTGAGCTTCGACTTTTCTCGAGCATAGGAATAATCACATGGATGAAAATGAATTTTTATTTACTTCAGAATCGGTTTCAGAAGGACACCCGGATAAAATAGCGGATCAAATTTCTGATGCGATTTTAGATGCTATTTTAAAGCAAGATAAAAACGCGCGTGTGGCGTGTGAAACGTTAGTTAAAACTGGCATGGTATTTGTTGGTGGTGAAATCACCACGCATGCTTGGGTGGACATCGAACAGTTGGTTAGACAAGTGATTCGCGAGATTGGTTACACACATTCTGATATTGGTTTTGATGCAGATGCTTGCGCCGTATTGACTGCCATCGGCAAACAATCTGTGGATATTGCCCAAGGCGTAGATAAAAAAAGTAAAGAAGAACAAGGCGCTGGTGATCAAGGTTTGATGTTTGGTTATGCCAGTAACGAAACTGAAGTGTTAATGCCGGCACCGATTACGTATGCGCATCGTTTAATGCAGCGGCAAGCCGAATTACGTAAAAAAGAAGTACTGCCTTGGTTGCGGCCCGATGCAAAATCACAAATTACGTTTCGTTATGTGAATCATCTACCGGTAGCGATTACCAATGTAGTGTTATCAACGCAGCATCATCCTGATATTGCGCATGCTGATTTAGTTGAAGCAGTGGTAGAAGAAATTATCAAACCGGTATTACCAGAAAAATGGTTACAGGACACACAATATTTGGTGAATCCGACGGGGCGTTTTGTGATTGGCGGCCCGCAAGGAGATTGTGGTTTAACCGGCCGGAAAATTATTGTTGATAGTTATGGCGGCATGGCGCGTCATGGCGGCGGTTGTTTTTCCGGGAAAGACCCTTCTAAAGTAGATCGTTCCGCTGCTTATGCTGCACGTTATGTTGCAAAAAATATTGTGGCGGCCGGATTGGCCGATCGTTGTGAAATTCAAGTTTCTTACGCCATTGGCATTGCAAAACCTACCGCAATCAATATTGAAACATTTGGTACAGGTAAAATACCACACACAGAATTAGTGAAGCGCGTGGAAAAGCATTTTGATTTGCGGCCGTATGGCATTATTCAAATGCTAGATTTATTGCAGCCGATTTATCGTCCAACTGCAACTTATGGCCATTTTGGCCGAGAAGATTTAAACGTCAGTTGGGAGAAAGTAGACAAAGCAGCATTGTTATAATAGGGAGATGATATGATGAAACGACAACTATTGCTAATGGTGAATTTGCTATTAATTAGTCTATGCAGTTTTGCAGATACTTGTCCTACTGTAGTTGATATTAAACAAGCGAGTTTAAATGGTTGGCGTGCTTATGATAGTGATGACGATACACCGCTTTCAAGCAAACGGTTTGATCAATACAAAAGCTACATTGTAAAATTTGTTTTAGCAGAATGGGTAACAAAACAAGCAAAACAGCCAGGTAGTATTCGTTGTTATTATCGGGATAAAGAAGGTTCTACCTTGGAAGCTTATTTAGCAAAAGATAATTTATTGTTACAAGATAAAAAACAAGTATGGTATCAAGTAAGTCATGCTATGCATTGCGCCGCAGGTTTTGAGGCGTGCACTTTTGTGTCAGCACGTGTCTAGCCATGAAAATATTGCCCTATAAAAAATCTTTAGTTGCATCAATGGGTATTGAATTAGAATTTCAAATCATTAATCCAAAAGACTTTGCATTAATTTCGCGTGCTAAAGATTTAATTAGAAATATTAAGAATAGTGCTTATGAAAAAAGAATATCGCCAGAAATTACTCAAAGCATGATTGAAATTAATTCTTCCATTCATACTTCGCCTAAAGAGATGTTAGCGGAATTGTCTGTGTTGCATGAGTTTTTATTACAACAAGCTCAGGCGTTGGATATCAATTTTTGTGGTGGCGGCACACATCCATTTCAAAAATGGACTACACAAAAAATATTTCCAACGGTAAGGTATAAAAATTTGTCGAGAAAATATAGATACTTATCTAAACGATCCACGGTATTTGGCCAACATATCCATGTTGGCTGTGAAAATGGTGAAGATGCTATTTATTTGACGCATGCTTTGGCACGGTATGTGCCGCAATTGATTGCGATCAGTGCTTCTTCCCCTTTTTATCAAGGCATTGATACTGGTTATTTTTCGTCACGATCGACAGTTTTTAGTGCTTTTCCTTTATATGGGGTGATGCCGTTTTTGACCAATTGGGAAGACTTTTCTGATTATTTTTATAAAATGCGTAGTTATGGCATTATTAATACGATGAAAGATTTTTACTGGGACATCAGACCGAAACCAGAGTTTGGTACGGTAGAAATTAGAGTATGTGACACGCCGTTGACGATTAAAAAGGCGGTGATTGTCGCTGCTTATGTTCAGGCTTTATCGCTTTATCTGTTAGAAGAGCGGCCAGTACACATTTCGCGTGATTTATATTATTTATACAATTGCAATCGCTTTCAAGCTAGCCGTTATGGATATGATGGTGAATTTATTAATGTGTATACTGCAAGTTCCTCTTTGATTGTTGATGATATTATCGAGACAATAAAAAAAATTGAAAGATACGCCAATCACCTCAATAGCATGGGTTATATCGCGCAGTTGATGGAAGAAGTGATGAATAAAAAAAACGATGCAGTTTTATTGAGGCAACTGCTAAAACAAAGTAATTCATTTTCAGCAGTGGTGAGCGAACAATGTAAAATATGGGCGACTCATACATAAGGATGGTCAAACAATGTTGCAACCCGAGTTAGAGCGTTCCTTGCAAAGCGATTTAGGCAAATATTTAAATGCGCAAGAATTGCAAATACTCTTTGCGCATAATAAAGTACTTACTTTTTCGGCTGGCGAAATCATTCTTCAACAAGGTAAAGAGTCGAATGGCATTTATGTGATTATTGACGGATTTGCCGTCGCCGTTGCTAAAATATTAGGAGAGGGGACGGCAGAGTTAGAAACATTAGGCCGTGGGGATTTTTTGGGAGAGATTAGCTTTATTGAAAAAATTCCATGCGCCACTTCAAGCGTGGCAAAAAATCAAGTACAGACATTATTTATTTCTGTTAATTACATGAATTTTCTTTCAGCATATTTTCCAGAAATAAAATATAAATTATTTAGAGCAATCAGTGAAAAAGTTTGTAATCGCTTAAAAAAAATGCATGATAAAATTATAGCCATTATTTCTAATTCCACGATGGTCAGTTCTCCAGCGCAATCATTATTTGTTGAAATAATAAATTCATTGACCAGGCCGGTAGAAATGAAAGTTGAAGAAAATAATATGCATATGAATAAATTGCAGCAATTTGCTATATTTCATTCTTTCAGCCAAGATGAACTAACGGAATTGTTTAAACATTCTGTTTTATTGAATGTTGCTAAAGACTGTACTTTGATTCATAAAGGCGAAAAAGACGCTGCTTGTTATATTGTCATTCACGGCGCGGTACAGTCTAGTATTGTCCATGAGAATAAAGTGGCGAAGTTATCTGTTATCGGCCCGGCAACTTTGTTTGCCGGCATTGCGTGTGTAGATGACAGTTTTCCTTTTACGATTACTTTTGCTAGTTGTGAACAAGCAGTTTTGTTGAAAATATCAAAATGCGATCTGCTGATTTTTCAAGGGCAAAAACCAACCCTATGGTATAAAATATTTGATTTAATTTGTCGGTCATTGGTGGCATTAGAAAAATCTGTGGACAAACTAGATATTCGATTAAGTATTGAAACTTACAATAGGTGAATCATGTGTAGAATATTATCTTATCTAGGTAAGCCGATCGTGATTGAGGAATTATTGTATAAACCAGATAATTCGTTTATTAAGCAAAGCTATCATCCAAAATATATGTCTCATTTGCTCAATTTAGCTGGGTTTGGTTTGGCAGCTTGGGATGATTCATCAAATAATCCAAAATTACCGTATCTGTATAAAACACCAGAATTACCTTTCTATGATGAAAATTTGCGTAATTTGTCTTCTAAAATTTCTCCCTATTGCCTTTTGGCGCATTTGCGTGGCGTGGCTTATAACGATAGACAAGTGATTTCTAATCAAAATGTACATCCTTTTTTGTTTGCTGGCTCCAACGTGGCTTTAGCGCATAATGGCGCTTTGTATGATTTTGAAAAAATGAAATATGATTTGCTGGCTTATATCAAGCCTGATTATCAAAAATATATTCATGGTACTACCGATAGTGAATGGATTTATTCAATTTTTTTATCGCAATTACCTAGCCCGTTAGGATTCTATGAAACTACTGATATTATAAAAGCGATTAACAAGACGTTAAAAATATTGAAAGAGGTTAGGCAAAAAAATAATATTGCGATTAATTCTCCAGTCAATTTGTTTATTACAAACGGTGAGTTTATAGCGGCGACCCGGTTTGTGTTAGATTATGGTTGGCAGCCGGCCGATGCACCGCCTTCTACGCACTTTGCTTACCATTCTTTATGGTATACCTACGGAGACAGTTATGGTTTTTATGATAATGAATACAAAATGAAAGGTAGTCACTTAAAATCGAGTATTATTATTGCTTCTGAACCGTTAACTGAAGATGTGACTACCTGGGTGGAAGTGCCTGAATATACCTTGATTGTTGCGCGGCGTGAAAATCAAGAAATAAAAATTGTCTCGCAAGATATTCATTTATAAACGCAGAAAAATAAGGTAAAAATGTTATTAAAAGAAAAAATAGCGCAAATGCTGATGATTGGCTTCGATGGCACAACGTTGCATGCAGATGATGCAGTCGTGCGCGCCATTTTAGCGCAACAGCTCGGCGGCGTGATTTTGTTTGATTATAATTTTCAAACCAAAGTGTATGATCGCAACATTAAAAATCCGCAACAATTAAAACAGTTGAACGAGCAATTGCAAGATTATGCAAAACAGGCGGCGATAAAAAATAAAAAAGATTTTATACCGTTATTCATCGGGGTTGATTATGAAGGTGGCAAAGTCAATCGGTTAAAAGAACGCTATGGTTTTCCAATGGCACCTTCTGCTGCGGAGATGGGTTTGTGTTCTGCTGAGCAGGTGAAGAAATTTGCAGAACAAATGGCTGATGTTTTGTCGGAAGCGCAGATTAATCTTAACTTTGCCCCTGCGTTGGATGTCAATGTCAATCCAGTTAGTCCAGTAATAGGTAAACTAGGACGCAGTTATTCTGCTGATCCCAAAAAAGTAGTGGAGTGTGCTGCTGTTTTTTCTAAAGCGTATCAACAGCAGGGGATCATAGCAGCTTATAAGCATTTTCCTGGTCATGGTAGTGCGATCGGTGATACTCACCATGGATTTGTTGATGTGACGGCAACTTGGCAAGCACAAGAGTTATATCCGTATCAACAATTGCTGCCACATGCTAATGATATGATGGTGATGGTTGCGCATGTGGTGCATCATGGCTTGGACAGTCATGGTTATCCGGCTAGTCTGTCTGCGGAAATTATTCAAGGATTGCTGCGTGATCAGCTTCATTTTAATGGTGTAGTCGTTACTGATGACATGCAAATGAAAGCGATTACCGATCATTATGGATTAGCAGAAGCAATGCGATTGGCGATTAATGCGGGGGTGGATTTGTTAGTTTTTGGTAATCAATTGGTTTTGACACCGCAAGATCCCGGGGAAATGATTGAATTGATTTATCAAGAGGTGATGCGGGGGTTGATTGCGGAGAGCAGAATAGAGGAAGCGTGGCAGCGTATTAAGAAGTTGAAAGAGAAGATTAGAAAGAAATGTGTGCATGTCAGTCATTTCGAAAACAACTAACCAATTAGATGTAGATGTCATCCCGCAAAATACCCGTTCAAGAAACTTGAACGAAGTGATGTACTGTCACGGGTATTTGTGCGGGATGACAAGATACTCTTTTTGCGAGAGGGCATCTAATTGGTTAGTTGTCCTCGAAATGACTGACATGCACAGGGGTGACAGTTCAACCGGTTACTTTTCCTAACCTGATATCCAAATATTTACCCTTGGCTTGACGCTTATGCCGCAAGGGGGAGGGGGCAGACCTTCTAAAAACTATACATGAACGAGATTTTCATATGCGCAAGTTTTTAATTTTTTTATTTTTGGT
>DATAXC010000018.1:0-4408 GCA_036266895.1 Gammaproteobacteria bacterium | reverse complement strand
TGAAAATTAAATTTATATTTTAAGCTGCTTGTACATAATCTAGCCTAAGCCTCCATAAATGCTTATTCTTTGATATTATATAAAGCAATTGGAACAAATGGGGGGATTAGAGCCAATTGTTGTCAATTATATTGTATATTTCAGTAAAAACAAGCAAAATATTGACCATAATACAATAAAAACAGAAAGCATGTTTAAAATTGAGGAGGTTTGGCACATGCCAAAAAAATTTTCGGTTATTCAGCTATTTGAAGAACAAGCCCAACTTAATACTGAAGCAATCGCTACATGCTATAATGGCGCAAACATATGCTATAAAGAACTCAATGAAAAATCTAATCAATTAGCTCATTTTTTAATATCTCTTGGTATTAAACCAGAAACATTTGTAGGCATTTCAGTGGATCGTTCACTTACGACAATTATCAGCATCTTAGGCATTTTAAAAACAGGGGCAGTATACATTCCAATAGACCCCGATTACCCTAAAGAACGAATTAACCATATACTAACTGATTCAAAAATTTCTCTTTTACTCACAGAATCACATTTACTAAAAAAATTTTCTGACTCCTTGATTAAAAAAATTTCCATTCATGCTGAACAAGAAAAAATTAAAAAATTATCAACAATTAATCCTAATATAAAAATTTGCCTTGATAGCTTAGCCTACATTCTATATACCTCTGGATCTACCGGCAAGCCTAAAGGAGTAATGGTTCGTCATAGCAATTTAATTAACGCATATAATGGCTGGAAAAAAATTTATCACCTAAAAAATAACGACCGTCATTTGCAAATGTCTAGCTTTTCTTTTGATGTTTTTACAGGTGATTTATTACGTGCCTTATGTTCTGGTGGAAAATTAGCTCTCTGCCCCCGAGAAATTTTATTAGAACCTGAAAAACTATATGCATTGATGATAACAGAAAAAATCAATTGCGCAGAGTTTGTGCCTACTATATTAAGAAAATTGATGAATTATATTAAATCAAATGATTTATCTTTGTCTTTCATGCGCTTATTAATCTGTGGCTCCGATAATTGGTCAATAAATGAATATAGAAAATTGCAAAAACTGTGCGGCGCTAAAGTACGAGTTATTAACTCTTATGGATTAACTGAAGCAACTATAGATAGCACTTATTTCGAGGATAAATTAGCCAGCCAAGAAAAATTTAATGCGAACCACACTGTTCCGCTAGGCAAACCTTTTCCTGGAACTGAAATCTTTTTATTAAATGAAAAACTAAAAATGGTTGACAACGGCGCCATTGGAGAAGTTTATATTGGTGGCAAAGGCTTAGCACTCGGTTATTTAAATAACCCTGATTTAACAGAAAAAAAATTTATCAAACATCTATTCAACACACATCCTAAATCTCGCTTATTTAAAACAGGAGACCAAGGACGTTATTTGCCAGATGGAAATATTGAATTCTTAGGCCGGATAGATAATCAAATAAAGCTTAGAGGTATACGAATTGAATTAAGTGACATCGAAAACGTTTTAAATTGTTTTAATGGAATTCGAGAAAGCTTAGTAACTATGCATAATGATAAAACACAAAATGAATTTCTTATTGCGTACATCGTTACTGAAAACAACATAGCACTAAATCTGACTGATATAAAAAAATTTCTACGAGAACGTTTGCCAAATTATATGATGCCTTCTTTATTTATAAAACTAGATTCTATACCACTTACTCCCAATGGAAAACTTAATAGGCAACTTGTAACATCTTTTGAGATATTATTACCCGAAAAAAATCATGTGACTCCCAAAAATCCACTTGAACACCAGCTAATTATTCTATGGGAAAAACTCTTTCCTATGCAAAAAATAGGAACCTTAGATGATTTTTTTGATTTAGGTGGAAACTCACTTTTAATGGCTGATCTTCTAGCCAAAATAGAAGATCATTTTTTTATCAAAATACCATCTTGCGAAATTTCAAATAAGCTGACTATCGCAGACATGGCACGGTTAATGAGCAAAAGTATTGTTTGTTTTTAGTGTTCTTCCGGCAAGCCTGCGTGCTTAGCACATCACTAACCTAGTATGATTTTCTCATCAACATTAATTGAGAGAAAATCAAATGATGAATCAAAATAACAGTGATACAGTGTCGCCTTTGCCACTAGAAGCAGTCGTCAGTCAATTTGAGCATTGGCGGGCAACACGAGGGAAAAGAGGTAGGATTCCTAATGCGCTGTGGTCATTGGTCGCACCACTAATGGATCAATATAATCATAATGAAATAGTCACAGCATTAAGGTTGAATTATGCGCAAATGAAAGAGCGCGTATTACCTTTTTTATCTCAGGTACCAGATAAATCCGCCACGTTTGTGGAATATCCATTGCCATCACCGAGCTCTGCGATAGAAAGTTGCATAGTAGAATTTACCTGCAGAAATGGCTCCGCTGTAAAAATTCGTGGATTGACTGCGACGCAATTGCAACCATTAGTTTCTATGTTGTTAGGAGTTTGATGATGTTACAAATTACTCCTCACCAAAAGTTCTTTCTAAGCATTGAGCCTCTTGATTTCCGTAAAGGTATTGATGCCATTGTTGCAGTCTGCAAGCAGAAATTGCTGGCCGACCCCATGAATGGAGTTTTATTTGTCTTCACTAATCGTCAACGCACTGCGGTCAAAATTCTTGTCTACGATGGCCAAGGATTTTGGTTGTGCATGAAACGATTCTCAAGGGGGCGATTAGCCTGGTGGCCAGAATCACTCGCGTCAAGCCATGTTTCAGCTAGCCAATTACAAATATTACTTTATCAAGGTGACCCATCACGTACTGATGTTCCGTCAGACTGGAAACGCATTTAAGCTGCTATTTGCTGCAGGTTCATCAGGCTAGATTCATAATTCCATGGTAGCCATAAATCAGGACATTTAAAAACGTCGGATTTGTGTTCCTGCAAAGCAATTAAATATTGCACGGGGTTTTTGTTTGCTAATTCGCAGGTTGCAATCAGGCTCAATAGCAAACTAGCCACATATGCGCCGTGCAATGATTTATGGAACATCGCATTTTTACGTGTGCGAATCGCTAATTTTAATGCCCTCTCCACATGATTATTATCAAGGTGAGCGCCACTCACTGATAAAAATTTGGTGAACTCGACCCAGTGATTTTGCATATAACGAATTGCACTGCCTAACGCGCTATTTGGTTCTACCCTACGTTCATCAAATTGCGCTTGCATCCATATCTTTAATGCATCCATGACTGGCGTGCTATAAGTCTGATGATGTGCCAACCGCTCATCTGCCGACATGTTCTGCTCTTTCGTTTCTGCATCATGCTTATATACAAGCGCCAATTGCTCAATAACGTGACCACACTCAAGAGGAAAGAAAGGCTCAATATCAGTAAATTTTCGACGACCATGGGTAATACAATGACAGAGTATCGTTTTAAGCGCTGCGGGGACATTAGCAGATAATGCATCACACATTTGAATAATAGGCGGCAAATCTTTATCACGCTTTTCTAAAAGGGCAGATAGGTTCTCACCACCATGCTTGACACCACTGTAGTATAAACAAATTTTATTATTGCCGGCTTGCGCAAAAATACAGGTCGTAAACATGCCTTTACGCTTCTTATCCGGCTCTAATTTGTTGGCGCGCATCACATCTAATATTTTTACTCTGGTATCATCATGGCTAGCATGCGTCCCGTTTGCTGACATCTGTTCCAGTACATTAAAAACAGGATAAGCACAATCTGCAACGGACTCAGCCAAATCCCATTGGGTGCTATCTGGCAATGGAAAGCCTAATAGTTTTTGATGTTGCTCTTGTCGATAAAATGGTGATGCCATAAAATATTTTTGAATCACCAAATTAGCCTTAAAATAAGCATCATATTTGTGTGGTGGAAAATCAGAAGGTGCTTCCGCAGTAAATACTGCTCCACATAATGCGCATCTTAACTTATCAAAATCATAACGAACAACATGTGCACAAGATTGCCCTTTCACTCGAATAACACTGCCAGGATCGTCATTTGGTTGATAGAGTTTGCCACCACAGTTTGATGGGCAAGCATCGCCGGCTTTTAATGATATATGCTTAACATGAATAATTTCATCAGGTTCGTATTCATCTGCACCGATACGGCCATGGCCTTTTGGTTTAGGGTTGCCGCTGACAGATTGAGAAGATTCAACGTTATTTTTAATCACTTGCTCGTCGTTAGAGGGGGCTTCTGGCATAGAAAAATCTTCTTGCAAAGTCTGGCCTGATACATTTTTATCGGGCAGTAGGTTCTCTTTTTTTGACCGAGAATCGTAGCCTTTTTCTGTTTTGTTGCCAAAAATTATTTGTCTAAGCTTATAGGCTGTTATCTTGAACCGTTCCAATTGATGCTGTATCCACAACATA